>JAHZAT010000019.1 GCA_019423795.1 Clostridiales bacterium | reverse complement strand
TTGATAAATAGCAGGATTGTCATAATGATTGGTAATAACTGTAATACTGATTTAAACCATTCTATCGAAGATACATTTTGCAGTTTATTTTCACTCTTATGAAGCAGTTCAAATGTCTTTGCATATGTGATCAAAAGCGTGTAATAACTGACTAGTGCAGCAATCAGTCCTTTCATCCCAAAATACAAGCGGCTTTTCCAATTCTTCTGGCTGTCATCTCCAAGAAAACGGATCGCTTTCATGATCAACCACATGATCAGGACGCTGTAAACGATGAATGCGTAAATAATTTTCATTACAATCAGACTGCTTTGGTCCATTGAAAAAATGTCTGGCATTTTCTGATACATGAGTCCTGGATTGATGAACATATACATGGAATAAAATAATAGTCCTGTGAATGCAACAAGTAATATGTCTTCTTTGTGTGTTCTTCCTCTTTTTCTCTGATAGATGACATAGATTGCCGGTATCATTGAAATGGCTGCGTATATGATGATCGCGATGACATTTCCTATTGCTGAACTTAGGGATAAAACTCTTAGTCCTTTTCCTATGAGTTCAAATGGTAAGTACATGATCTGCAGTGCTTCTGTCATATGCAGGATTTTGCTTGCTATGAATGCAAGAAGGATTCCTGCGATGACTTCGATCAGGATTAATTTATTTATGTTTGATTTCATCCTATCCACCTCCAATTATTGTTTTTCGATAATTTCAAGATTATTGTAGCATGGAAATTATTGAAAAACAATAATTTTTTGAAGAAAGTTTCATTGACTTAAGTTGTAGATGAATAGAATTATAGAAATAGAACCGAGCTCATATGGTCTCGGTTCTATTTCTATAATTCTATTCTTTAATTTAGGTTATTGGTTTTAACTAGTTCCTGTCTTTTTCCGTTCTTAATCGCCCTAATAAATTCCTGACGGATCTCTTCATTTGGAATATAAACTTCTTTTTGATCAATATCATACGCTAAATATCCTAAATGTACCAATAATGTTAATACATCATCTTTATTTTTCAGTGATGTCATATCATTTTGAAATGATCCTGTATCGATTCTGCAGTGTTTTTCTCCTATCAGATCTACTATCATATCTTTTAAGCCGTCAAAGTTTAAGTCGATATAAACTCTTAGTGATTCATATGTCTCTGTCTGGGTCCAGTAGTTGCTGAATCGCTTGTTAAATATTGCTTTCATTACGGAATTCGGATTATAAATATGTCCTGTCTGTCCGAAGCAGTAGCCATCGTACCATTTTTTTGCCTGTTCAAAATCGATTTGCTGCTCTTTGCATAAATCTTTGACTTCTTGTTCTGTAAATCCTACAAATTCTGCTAATGGTCCTGGTTCCAGCATCGTGTATTCGTAGAAATCAGTTAATGCTGATTGTGTTCCGTATTTTTTGATTGGAAGAATTCCTGTCATATAGGCTCCACTTAAGAATCTTGAAACTTGTATCCCTTTAAACAATCCTCTTAACAACTGGATATATTCTTCCTGCAGTCTCTGATCTGTTTGGGCTTCTCGAAATAACGCATCCCATTCATCGATAATGATAAAAAACTTTCGTCCTGTGACCGCACTGATCTGCAGGAGTGCTTCTGGAAGTGCTATGGTTTCTTGTTCTATGCAGTCTGTAAACTCTCGTTTTAATTCGAAAATTATTTTTCTTTGAAGATCTTTTACCGTATCTTCGATATTCCGGGCATTGGTAATAAACCATGTCATGTCCCAGAATAGGACATCGCATTGATTTAAATATTGTTTGTAATGGCTTTTTTCTTCTATATCTTTTGCAATTTTTAAGTTTTTAAATAAATGCTCAGATTTTGTACCTTTTGAATAATAGGCAACTAACATCTGGGCTGCGAAAGATTTTCCGAATCTTCTTGGTCTGCTGAAACATGTAAGCTTTCTTGTTGTTCCCAGAACCTGATTGGTATATGCAATCAATTCTGTTTTATCCACATAGATATCATCTTTTAAAATATCTTCAAAGCCGTCTGCTGGCGGATTTAGATAAATTCCCATTCTGCTGTCACCTCGTTTCCTTTCTTTTATTTTTATATTAACACAAATGATGGTAAATTCCAATTTTGCTATATATAAATTCAAAAAATCCCCTGACAATATTATCTGCCAGAGGATTTTAATTCTCACTTTATTTTATTTTCAATCACAATTAAGCACGTAATTCAACGCCTAATTTCTTAAGTTCATCAAGAATCTTCTCAACGATCTTAGATACTTCTGCATCTTCTAATGTACGATCTTTTGCTCTGAATGTTAAGGAGTATGCTACGGATTTGTATCCTTTTTCGATCTGGTCTCCTTCGTAGACATCGAATAATTCGTAGGATTCAAGAAGTTTTCCACCTTTGTCTTTGAAGATCTTCTCAAGCTGTCCAACGAAGATGTCTTTCTTCATAACCATACTTAAGTCACGTTTCATTGCTGGGAATTTGGCTACTCCTTCGTATTTGCGGTCGAAGGTTGCTTTTGGTACTAATGTTGGCATGTCGATGACTGCTACATAGACTTCGCCTTTCATGTTGTAGTTATCCATAACTTCTGGATGGATCTGTCCGATGTAAGCAATCTTTTCTCCATCGATTGTGACATCTGCAGCTCTTCCTGGGTGTAAGAATGGATGTTTAGTTGTTGGTGTATATTCAGATGTTCCACCTAATCCAAGGGAATCAAGCATGTCTTCTACAACACCTTTTAATGTGAAGAAGTCACATTCTCCGTACATTCCAAGTGTCATCTGCATTCTTTCATCTGGTAATTCTGTTAATGGTAATGCTTTTGGAATATAGATATTTCCAAATTCGTATAGTCTTACGTTTTTATTTCTGTGTGCTAAGTTTGTAGCAAGAGATGTTAACATTCCGTTTAAGGAAATCGTTCTCATAATACTGAAGTCTTCTCCTAATGGGTTTGAAATCTCGATTGCCTGACGTTCTTTTGCATCTTCAGGTAATAATAATTTATCGAATACTTTTGGACTTTCGAAAGAATATGTCATTCCACCGCTAAATCCGTTCTGTTCTGCTACATTTCTGCAGACATCTTCGACACGGATCTTGAATGGTTTCTTACCGGCTGTGGATTCTCCGTTTGGTAATGTAACAGGGATGTTGTCATATCCGTAGAATCTTGCAACTTCTTCTGCAAGGTCTGCCATACGGTGAAGATCCTGACGGAAGGATGGTACGATCACTTCGTTTGTTGCTTCATCGTATCCAAGTTCGATTCTTGCAAAATATTCTAATACTTCTTCTTTGGATACATTTGTCCCAAGAAGAGCGTTCATCTTGTCTACTTCTAATGGAAGACGAATCTGTTTCACTGGATTTGGATAAACGTCAACGGCTCCTCCAACAACTTCTCCAGCTCCTAATTCTTCAATCAACTGGCATGCACGATCCATCGCTGCCATTGCATTTTCTGGGTCTAATCCTTTTTCAAATTTACCAGATGCATCCGTTCTTAAACCGATTCTCTTAGAAGAAAGTCGGATGTTTGTTCCGTCAAAGCATGCTGCTTCGAATAATAATGTCTTGATGTCATCTGTTACCATAGAGTTTGCTCCACCCATGATACCTGCGATACCGATTTCTTTTTCTCCATCACAGATCATTAAGACATTTTCATCCATTGTTCTTTCTTCACCATCTAATGTAGTGAATTTGTCTCCTGCTTTTGCACGGCGGACAACGATCTCTTTGTTTGCAATTGTATCAAGATCGTATGCATGCATTGGCTGTCCGTATTCTTCCATCACGTAGTTTGTGATATCAACTAAGTTATTGATCGGACGGATTCCCATTGCAGATAATCTTCTCTGCATCCATTCTGGTGATGGAGCTAATTTGATATTTTTCACAACTCTTGCTGTGTATCTTGGGCAAAGGTCTACGTCTTCAACTCTTACTTTAATGTAATCGTTGACATCTTCATCATTTCCAGTCTTTGTAACGACTGGTGGATAGAAGTCTTTCTTAAATGTAGCGGCTGCTTCTCTTGCCATACCGATCATACTGAAACAGTCTACACGGTTTGATGTGATCTCGAATTCGACAACTGCATCACGAAGTCCTAAAGCTTCGACTGCATCGTCTCCCGGTTTCACATCTTTATTGAAAATGTAGATTCCATATTCTGGTGCTTCTGGGTACATATCTCTGGAACTTCCAAGTTCTTCGATAGAACACATCATACCAAAAGATTCTACTCCACGAAGTTTTCCTTTTTTGATCTTAATTCCATCTTCTAGATTCTTTCCACCGTCATGTCCTCCGGCTACTCGTCCACCGTCTAAGACAACTGGTACTAAGTCTCCTTCTGATACATTTGGTGCTCCTGTTACGATCTGAATAGTTTCATCTCCGACATTTACCTGGCAGATGATCAGTTTATCGGCATCCGGATGTTTCTCGATCTTCTCGATCTTTCCGACTACGATCTTTTCTAAGTTTTTATCTAAATATGTGACACTTTCCATGTTGGAACCAGATAATGTCATTTTATCTGCATATTCCTGTGGTGTGCAATCAAGATCAGGCACATAAGCTTTGATCCATGAAATTGGTGTATCCATTACTTTTATTCTCCTTTATTCTATCTTCTCTATTCGAAATATTCTTATCGTTTCCTAGAACTGTGATAAGAATCTCTTGTCGTTTTCGTATAACAGACGCATATCGTCGATCTCGTATTTTAATAATGCGACACGCTCTAGTCCGATTCCGAATGCAAATCCTGAATATACTTCTGGGTCGATTCCGCACATTTCAAGAACGTGTGGGTGAACCATTCCGCATCCTAAGATCTCGATCCATCCGCTTCCTTTACACATACGGCATCCTTTACCACCGCATTTGAAACATGTAACGTCTACTTCCGCACTTGGCTCTGTAAATGGGAAATGATGTGGACGGAATTTTACTTTTGTATCTGGTCCGAAGAATTCTTTTGCAAACTGCTCTAAGGTTCCTTTTAAGTCTGCAAATGTGATTCCTTTATCTACAACTAATCCTTCTACCTGATGGAACGATGGAGAATGTGTTGCATCAACTTCGTCAGAACGGAATACTCGTCCAGGTGCGATCATACGGATTGGCATCTTCCCTGTTTCCATGATACGTGCCTGTACTGGAGATGTCTGTGTTCTTAACACGATATCTTTGTTGATATAAAATGTATCCTGTTCATCTTTTGCAGGATGGTTTGCTGGGATATTTAACATTTCAAAGTTGTATTTATCGTATTCTACTTCTGGTCCTTCCACAACTTCGTATCCCATACCGATAAATACTCTCTCTAAATCTTCCAGAGCGATCTGGTTTGGATGACGATGTCCTTTTTCATGAGTTTTTCCAGGTAATGTAA
>JAHZAT010000018.1 GCA_019423795.1 Clostridiales bacterium | reverse complement strand
AGTTGGCCAACTCTACAAATTAAAACTTCTCTATGTACCCCTGCACAAGGATAAACAAAACGATCAATGGTAATATATAAGTAATGTAAATACGTGGCCATTTTGGGAATTTGATTCCTTTTCCTTCGTTGGCTTCTTTCATGAAGTTATCCCAGCCCCATCCGTATTTTGTAACGCAGAATAACAGATAGATCAGAGATCCTATTGGAAGAATATTGTTGCTTACAATGAAGTCCTCTAAATCCTGGATCGTTGTTCCTGCTCCTAGTGGCTGAATAAAACTCCATACGTTAAATCCTAGAGCACATGGTAAGGATAACACAATAATGAGTACTGCATTAAATACGATCGCTTTCTTAAGGCTCCATCCCCATAGGTCTTGTGCAAATGACAGGATGTTCTGAAATACTGCAATGATCGTTGATAGTGCCGCAAAGCTCATAAATAAGAAGAACATCGCTCCCCAGATCCTGCTTCCTGGCATTTCGTTAAATACATTTGGCAGTGTGATAAATACTAAGTTTGGTCCGCTTCCTGGATTTACTCCGAATGCAAAACATGCTGGAAAAATCACCAGTCCTGCCATTAATGCTACTAACGTATCAAGAATTGCCACACTGATTGCTTCTCCTGTCAGTCTTCGGCTCTTGTCAATGTAACTTCCAAAGATTGCAATCGCCCCTATTCCAAGACTTAGTGTAAAGAATGCCTGTCCCATTGCTGCGGATACGACCGTCATCACACCTTGTTTCTTCACTGCTGCAAAATCTGGAATCAGATAAAATTTTAATCCTGCAGAGGCTCCATCTAAAGTTACACTCCTTGCGATCAATACCAGAATTACGATAAACAAACATGACATCATAACTGTTGTGATCTTCTCTACTCCATTTTGAAGACCAAGAGAACATACTAAAAATCCCAATGCAATAACTACTAACATCCAGAAGATCTGTGCCTTTGGATCTGACAGCATTGTTCCAAAAGTATTTTCTACCTGTGCTGGATTTTTCCCAACAAAGTCTCCTTTTAACATCTTAAAGAAATAGCTGATCATCCATCCTGCTACTGTCGTGTAAAACATCATCAACAGATAATTTCCAGCCATACCAACATAACTGTACCAATGCCATTTTGTTCCTTTCGGTTCTAACACCTGAAAGGATCTTGCAATACTCTTCTGACTGGCTCTTCCGACTGCATATTCCATAACAAGGATTGGCAGCCCTAAAATGATCAGGAAGAACAGATAGATCAGTACAAATGCAGCTCCACCGTATTGTCCTGTGATAAATGGAAATCTCCACACATTTCCCAAGCCGATCGCACAACCAGCCGAGATCAAAAGAAATCCAATTCTAGATGAAAATTTCTCTCTATTTTCCAAATTACTTTCCTCTTTTCTATATATTTTGACTCACAAAAGTTTATTGTACCATAGCTTGGCAATATTTAAAACCAAAAAAACAATTTCACAAAAGACTTCCTATTTAATGTTGTTTTATTACGCAAAACGCTGAATCTTCGAATTTTGCTTGACTTGGATTGTATATTGTATTTATAATGTAGCCAATTTTAAAAAATGAAGATAAATACTTACAATCACACGAAAGGAATCAAGAATATATATGATAAAAAATATCATGGGTGCTGCCATCGCTATTGCTCTCGCAGCTGGTGTCGGTACAACTGGAGTAAGCTCAAACACAACTTATAAAAAACCAACACAGATCGTAGCATCTGCCAAAACAACAACTTTAACTGATTATCATTCCAATACAGAATTCACAAAATCCTCTGATGTGAAGAAGATCATTTCCACTTATGGTTTAAAAGATTCTGATAAGACAAGCAAGATCGTATACATTCCAGTCAATAATTATTCTGTGAACGATGCAGATGGTCAGAATAATGAAGTTTCCGTTGATACAAGACTTTCAAGCTATTCTGTAAAAAAAGAAGGATACAAAGATCAGGTTTCTTATGTAAGATCAATCGCTGCTGATACTTCTTTAACTCAGTCGATCAAAGAATCTGTAGCAACAACTTATGATTTTTCAAATATTGCATCTGTATCTGGAAAAAATACGGCATTAGAATCATGTTTAACATCTGCATATGGTTTTTCTGTCTCAAACAGATCAAATATGAATGAAACTTTTAAACTTTCCTCAGAAAACGGTGCTGATTTAAATATCTATGTTTTGAATCGTACTTATGACTATCAGCTTTGGGAAACTGATCTGTCTCATGATATTTCTTCTGACAGCTATCTTGGTAATGGAACCATAAAACGTCCAGTTGGTCTCATCATTACTGTTAGCAAAAATTCATAAAATGAGTTAATACTTAGTCCCATTTCAGATTGCATTTACAGCGTTTTTTTTGTATAATTATTCTATGATATTAGTGTGTGCAGATACCCATTTGTATCTGCATTTCCTTATATCTTTCATTTTATATTTATATGGACTTAAGGAGGATTTATTTATGGTAACATGGAACAATCTTGATACTTTAACATCTTATGCTAAACTCAAAGATCTTAAAGATCATGTAGACATCAAAGAAGCTATGACAGGTGAAAACGGTGCGAAACGTGTCGCTGAATATTCTGCACCTATGGCTTCTGGTTTAAGCTTTAACTACGCTGCAAAACAGGTAGATGATGAAGTCCTTGATGTATTAGCTGAATTAGCTGATGAACATCAGTTAGTTGACAAATTCGAAGAATTATACAACGGAGCGATCATCAACACAGGAGAACAGAGACTTGTTCTTCATCATTTAGCCCGCAGACAGCTTGGAAAAGACGTTATCGTTGATGGTGTCAACAAACGTGATTTCTACGTTGAACAGCAGAAAAAAGCAGCTGACTTTGCAAACAAAGTACATGCTGGTGAGATCACAAATGAAGCTGGTGAAACATTCACTACAGTTGTTCAGATTGGTATCGGTGGTAGTGATCTAGGGCCTCGTGCTTTATATATCGCTCTTGAAAACTGGGCTAAGACAAACGGATGCGCTAAAATGGAAGCAAAATTCATCAGTAACGTAGACCCTGATGATGCAGCTGCTGTTTTAAATTCTATCGATGTTTCCCGTTCTTTATTTATCGTTGTATCTAAATCTGGAACAACATTAGAGACATTAACAAATGAAGCTTTCGTTAAAGATGCTTTAGTAAAAGCTGGATTAAATCCTTCTAAACATATGTTAACTGCAACAAGTGAGACTTCTCCTTTAGCTAAGAGTGATGATTATCTTGCTGCATTCTTCATGGATGACTTTATCGGTGGACGTTATTCTTCTGTATCTTCTGTAGGTGGAGTGATCCTTTCACTTGCATTTGGACCAGACGTCTTTGCAAGAATCCTTGATGGTATGGCTGAAGAAGACAAGCTTGCTACTAACAAAGACATCAAAGCAAACCCTGACTTATTAGATGCCCTGATCGGTGTTTATGAAAGAAATGTACAGGGATATCCTGAAACAGCTGTTTTACCATATTCTCAGGCATTAAGCCGTTTCCCAGCACATTTACAGCAGTGTGACATGGAATCTAATGGTAAATCTGTAAACCGTTTTGGTGAACCTGTAGATTATGTAACAGGACCTATCATCTTTGGAGAACCTGGTACAAATGGACAGCATTCTTTCTATCAGTTATTACATCAGGGAACTGACATCGTTCCTTTACAGTTCGTTGGATTCAAAGACAGCCAGCTTGCTACAGATGTTGTGATCGAAGGAAGCACAAGCCAGAAGAAGTTATGTGCTAACGTTGCAGCTCAGATCGTTGCTTTCGCATGTGGTAAAGATGATGAAAACAACAACAAGAAATTCGAAGGTGGACGTCCATCAAGTATCATCATCGGAGATCAGTTAACACCTGAATCACTTGGATCTCTGTTAGCTCATTTCGAGAACAAGATCATGTTCCAGGGATTCATCTGGAATGTAAACAGCTTTGACCAGGAAGGTGTTCAGCTTGGTAAAGTACTTGCAAAACGTGTACTTGCACATGAAACTGAAGGAGCACTGAAAGCTTATAGTGATTTATTTGAGATTTAGT
>JAHZAT010000017.1 GCA_019423795.1 Clostridiales bacterium | reverse complement strand
AAAATAAAGCCTGCAATTACGAGCACTGTTACCGCACCTAACAAAATCATTGCTGTATTTTTCGCTGCATCTTTCATTTTATCTGTAAGGTCCCTATCACTTTTTCCAGAACCTGCAGTCTGCTTTCCTTTGTACCCATTGTTCTTTAATGCTGCATTCTTCTTAATCTGTTCTGGTGTGTTTACCATCTTCTGAAGTGTTGCCACATTATAGTAATATCCCGGAGTTACGTCCACTGCCTTCCATCCAGACTCCATCTTTATATACGGAACCTACGTATGCTTTTAAATATAATGATTTTTTCTGTTCTGATATTACACGCATCATTTCATCTGAATTCTTCTGGAATCTGATCTTTTCCATATCTTAATTCATGAATGCCATGCACCATATCCTTTCTTGCCTGCTCTACAGCTTCTAATTTACCATCCGTAAGCCAAAAAACACCTGCCATACAAACGATCAGAAAGATTACAAAACCATATAAGCCTTTTCGTCTGATCGGCATTCCATACATAAACAGGCACGCTCCAAACAATCCAGACATCATAAATTTCGACAATTTTCTACATATTTTTTGTAACATAAAGGGCTTTCATTATCTCTGGCTTATAATTCTGCAGTGATTCCTGCAAGATTCTGCATTGGATGTTTTAGGAAATAATTATAAACTGCAATGACTCTTCCTGTAAAAATAACTGCCAGTACAGTTCCAATTCCAAGTCCTATAATATGTCTTGTAAATACAAGTCCAATGATTCCTGACGTACAAAAACAAGTAACATCAAAAACATTTTTGCCAATCCCCATGCCTTTGCCAAGTTTATCTCCTATCGTCGCTGCAAGTGCATCTGCAGGGTTTGGTACAAGTTTCATATTAACCATCGTTGCTGCACCTATTCCCGTAACAACGATTGCAAAAAATAATACCAGAAGTTTCTGTCCCAATGTATCTGGTACAATATTTAAATACTGGTCAAAAATATTGATAAATACACTTGTCACAAGACTCATTGGAATCTGTAATAATTCATATAATTTAAATTCTTTTCCTTTTAAGATTGACTCTATCAGCACACAAAAGCAGTAAAACACAAAGGTTATTGCTCCTAGGTTTAAATGCCAGATATGACAGATATTATATGGAATAGATATAATCGGTGATACTCCTAATAATGTCTTTGTATTTAATACAATTCCAAGTGCAAGCACGATCAAACCAATAAAATATATGATTCCTCTTGTGCATTTTGTTTTCAAAGTTCTCTTCCTCTTTTCTTTTTCTGATTCTCTTTCTAATATTTCTTTTTTTATTTTCCTTTTGAATATCGAAAAAACCCCGGAGTATCAACTCTCCGGGATTCCTGCTTGTTTATTTCTTGATTATTTTTCTTTGATCTGGCAGAATTTTTTCTTACCTTTCTTTAATAAAATACGATCTTTATCATCAAAGTCTGCTTTACCAAACGTTGCATCAATTGCAGATACTTTCTCACCGTTTACAGAAACTCCACCCTGCTGTACCATTCTTCTTGCATCAGAACGCGTTGTGCAAAGTTTAGAATCTACTAACATTGTAAGAATGTCGATTCCTTCTGCTAATTTATCTGCTTCGTATTCAAATGTTGGAGCATCTTCATTTGCTCCGCCACTTACGAACATTGCTTTTGCCGCTGTCTGAGCTTTCTTCGCTTCTTCTTCTCCATGAACGATCTTTGTAACTTCATAAGCAAGAACTTCTTTTGCTTTATTGATCTCAGCTCCTTCTAAAGCTCCTAATCTACGAACCTCATCCATTGGAAGGAATGTAAGAAGTGATAAACACTCTTCTACTTTCACATCTTCAATATTTCTCCAATACTGATAGAAATCGTATGGAGATGTCTTTTCTGGATCAAGCCATACAGCACCGGCCATTGTTTTACCCATCTTCACTCCGTCGCTTCTTGTAAGAAGTGTTAATGTTAAACCATAAGCATCTTTCTTTTCTTTTCTACGGATCAGATCAGCTCCTGCAAGAATATTAGACCACTGGTCATTTCCACCCATCTCTAATTTACAGCCATATCTTCTGTTTAATTCAAGGAAATCATATCCCTGCATTAACATATAGTTAAACTCGAAGAATGTAAGTCCTCGTTCCATTCTCTGTTTGTAACATTCTGCTGTTAACATCTTATTAACTGAGAAATGAACTCCAACTTCGCGTAAGAAATCAACATAATTTAGATTTAATAGCCAATCTGCGTTGTTTGCTAAAATTGCTTTGTCATCATCAAATGTAATAAATCTTGATAACTGCTCTTTGAAACGTTTTGCATTGTGATCGATTGTTTCTTTTGTTAACATATTTCTCATGTCAGATTTTCCAGATGGATCACCGATCATTGTTGTTCCACCACCTAACAAAGCGATTGGACGATGCCCAGCTTTCTGCATATGCATCATTGCCATGATCGTTAAGAAATGTCCAGCTGTTAAACTATCTGCTGTTGCATCAAATCCAATATAGAATGTTACCTTTTCTTTTCCTAACAGTTCTCTTAATTCTTCGTGTGTTGTCTGTGCGATAAATCCTCTTTCCTGCAGCACATCATATACATTTTGACTCATTTTATATATCTCCTTTTAAATTCTTTTCTTAATTTGTGTTTATATCTATATAATTTAGTCCACGGCATATGCCGTTCCTTTGAATTTATGGGAACTCCTCTATTATTTTGTGTAATTGCTCCCATGTTCTCTTAACAGATGATCCGGACATTCGTTCTTTGACTGTATGCATGTCCATCATATCTGATTCTGATAATATAATGTCTGCATGCTGATCTAATACCCCAAAATTGTCACCTCGATACTTTCTGATCTCTAGTTTTTAAAGCTGTGGATTGGTGCTGGAATTCTTCCACCACGATTTACGAATGCATCGCATGAGAATTCATTTACTGGCATGATTGGTGCATATCCAAGTAATCCACCGAATTCTACCTGATCTCCAACATCTTTTCCAATAGCTGGAATGACACGAACTGCAGTTGTCTTCTGGTTGATCATTCCAAGTGCCATCTCATCTGCGATCAATCCAGCAATCGTTGTTGCCTTTGTTTTTCCTGGGATTGCGATCATATCAAGTCCTACGGAACATACACATGTCATTGCTTCTAATTTTTCAATTGTTAAAGCTCCTGCATTGACGGCGTCGATCATTCTCTGATCTTCGCTGACTGGAATAAAGGCTCCACTTAATCCACCTACATAAGAAGATGCCATAACTCCACCTTTTTTCACTTGATCATTTAACATTGCTAAAGCTGCTGTTGTTCCAGGTGCTCCTGCATATTCTAATCCAATCTCTTCTAATATTTCTCCAACACTATCTCCTGCCGCTGGTGTTGGTGCAAGAGAAAGATCAATGATACCAAATGGGATTCCAAGTCTCTTAGAAGCTTCTTTGGCTACTAACTGACCGACACGAGTTACTTTAAATGCTGTTTTCTTAATTGTCTCGCAAAGAACTTCAAAATTTTCTCCACGTACATTTTCAATCGCACGTTTTACAACTCCAGGTCCGCTGACACCTACGTTAATGATCGCATCTGCTTCTGTAACTCCATGGAAAGCTCCTGCCATAAATGGGTTATCATCTGGTGCGTTACAGAATACTACAAACTTCGCACATCCAAGACATTGATTGTCTTTTGTAAGTTCTGCTGTTTCTTTGACGATCTCACCAATTAATTTCACTGCATCCATATTGATTCCTGTCTTTGTAGAACCTACATTCACTGAAGAACATACAAAATCAGTCTCTGCTAATGCTTTTGGAATAGAACGGATCAGAAGTTCATCTGCTTTTGTCATTCCTTTGCTTACTAATGCGGAATATCCACCTAAGAAATTGACTCCAACTTTCTTTGCTGCTGCATCTAAGACTTTTGCAAGTTCTACAAAATCATCTGGCGTTTTACATACATTCCCACCAACTAAAGAAATTGGTGTAATGGAAATTCGTTTATTAACGATTGGAATACCAAATTCATTTTCGATATCTTTTCCTGTCTTTACAAGGTCTTTTGCAACTGTTGTAATCTTATTATAAATATTCTCCTTGACTTCCTCTAGTGTTGTTCCCACACAATCTAATAAACTGATACCGATTGTGATCGTACGAACATCTAAATTCATCTCATGGATCATTTTATTCGTTTCAAATACTTCATTCAGATTAATCATGATGCCACCCCGCTAAATTCTGTGCATAATATCAAAGATTCTTTCGTTCTGCGCCTGAATTACAACACCGATTTCTTCACCGATCTGTTTTAACTCGCTAGATAGTAACGCGATATCTTTGGATGAACCAGCTGGATCTACGACCATCATCATATTAAAAAAACCGCCTGTGATCGTTTGGGAGATGTCTAAGATGTTAACATTGTTGCTAGCTAAATAGTTGCATACTTTTGCGATGATTCCAACACCGTCTTTTCCAACAACTGTGATTACTGTTTTTTCCATTTGTGTTTTTCCTCCTAAATGCTTATGATACACTGGTTACGGTAGATACCGTATCTCTTCTGGCCACTTCAATCGGTAATGTGAAATTATGTAAAGAAATCTTTACCGTTTCATAAGCCAGTTTTTCATAGTTATTTTCTTTACTCAGATGTCCAAGATAGACTTTCTTTGTCTTTGGAGTTGCAACTTCCTCGATCAGCTCAGCACATCTTTCGTTCGATAGATGTCCCTGTTTTCCAAGAATTCTTCTCTTTAAGTAATATGGATAACGTCCAACCTGTAACATATTCACATCGTGGTTAGCTTCTACAAATAAAATATCAGAATCATAAATCTTCTCAACCAGATATTCATCGTAGTCTCCAAGGTCTGTTGCAATACTTGCTTTGGCTCCTTCTTCTGAGTAAAACGAGTAACAAACAGGATCTGCTGCATCATGCCATATGTGAGATGCGTTGACTTTCATATCTCCAATCTCAAATGGCTTGTCTGCTTCTATTGAATGAAAAAGGCTCTTATCTACTTTCCCAAGGTTCTTGTAATCAAAGATCGCATCGATCGTCTTTCCTGTCGCAAAAATTGGAAGTCCATATCGTCTTGCGATAACTCCAAGTCCCTTGATATGATCCGTGTGTTCATGTGTGATCAAAATTCCATCAAATTCTGGAACCGTAAGATCAAGTTCTGAAAGGGAATTCTCAATGCGCTTTGCACTGACTCCACAATCAACTAATAAATTTGTCTTCTGTGTTCCAACATATATGCAATTTCCTTCACTGCTGCTTGCTAAACTTGATAGTTTCACGGATTATACCTCTTTCTTCTCTTCTGGGCTGACCCTATTGGCAAACATTATATCATAAGGTTATTTAAGATTCAAGAATTGCACTGTATTCTTAAATGTACAAAATATCAACCAAGAATCTTTATAATTTGTGCTTTTGTGTCTTCTAAATCACCTGAATTATCAATGATATGGCTTGCCATAGATTTAAATTCTTCTTCACTTTGCTGCTTTGCGATCATCTGTGCAATTTTTTCATCAGAATATCCTCTGGATGCTCTAAGGCGCTCATAACGCACTTCTTCTCTTGTATAAATATACCATAACTGGTCAAATCTCTTTTCATAACCTGCCCCAACTAACAAAGCTGATTCTACAACGACCAGACCTTCTGGTTCTTCTTTTCCAAACTGATCGATTCTTGATAAGATTTCTTCATCTACATTTTTATGAGTGATACTGTTTAATAAGGAAAGTTTTTCTTCATCATGAAATACGATCTCTCCAAGCACTGGACGGTTGATCGTTTTGTCCTCATTTAAGATCCCATTTCCAAATGACTGAATGATCGCATCATAACTTCTTGCTCCTGGTGCCATCAATTCATGTGCCACATGATCAGACTGAATGATCTTTGCATGATAATCATTTTCTAAAATATTTAGTATCTCACTCTTCCCAGAGCCGACACCTCCGGTAATTCCTATGATCTTCATTTATTTTCACCTCTTATTTAGCCTCATACCAGCTTGCTCCCTGTTCAATGTCAATACTTAATGGCACACGAAGACTTGCTGCATTCATCATTTCATTCTTTAAAATTTCTTTGACTTCATCAAATTCATCCACATGTGTTTCAATCAAAAGTTCATCGTGAATCTGTAAGAGCAGACGAGATTTCATCTGTTTTTCTTTTAATTTCATATTCACTCTTACCATCGCGATCTTGATGATATCTGCAGCTGTTCCCTGAATTGGAGAGTTCATTGCCACACGTTCTCCAAAGTTTCTCTGCATGAAATTGCTGGATTTTAATTCCGGGATCGGACGGATTCGGTTGAACATTGTCTTTACATAACCATCTGTCTTTCCTTTTTCCACTTCCCCATCTAAGAATTCTTTAACACGTGGATACATTGCAAAATAACGATCAATATATTCCTGTGCCTGTTTTCTTGAAATCTTTAAGTCCTGACTTAATCCAAACGCACTTAATCCATAAATAATTCCAAAGTTTACAGCTTTTGCCTCTCTTCTTTGTGTACTTGTCACTTCATCCATCGGAATTCCAAACACCTCAGAAGCTGTTCTTGCATGAATATCCTGATTTTCTTCATATGCATGAATCAGTTTTTCATCTTCTGATAAATGTGCAAGTACTCGAAGTTCAATCTGAGAATAATCGGCATCTAAGAATACATAACCGTCCTCTGGTAAAAATACTTTTCGGATTGCTCTTCCAAGTTCCATACGGATTGGTATATTCTGAAGGTTAGGCTCTGTACTGCTGATTCTTCCCGTTGCTGTGATCGTCTGATTAAACTTCCCATGAATTCTCTGATCATCCTGAATAAAGTTTGCCAGTCCATCTGCATACGTTGATTTTAATTTGGTCAACTGTCTGTATTCTAAGATCATTGGAATGATCGGATAGAGATGTTCAATCTTCTCTAGCACTTCCACACTCGTAGAATATCCAGTCTTAGTCTTCTTCGCACCTTCTAATTTCATATGCTCAAACAAAACAACACCTAGCTGTTTTGGAGAATTGATATTGAATTCTTCGCCTGCTTCTTTGTAGATAGAATCCTGTAATTCTTCAATTCTTCCAACCAGCTGATCTCCATACTCTTTCAGTGCTTTTGAATCTACATGAATTCCACGAACTTCCATATCATGAAGTGCAAACATCGTTGGTATCTCAATTTCACGATAAAGATCCATCATCTCAAGCTCTGTTAATTTATTACTTAATGGTTTGATAGCCTCTCTTGCAACATAAGCTTCATACCCCATGATCTTCTTTCCAGCATCACTTAAAACTCCATCAGATACCATTGGATGCTTCTTATCGATCAATTCTTTTCTGGATGGAAGCATCATAGATTTGTAATCTCTTGCGATATCATCATATTCGTAAGTACTTTTTAATGGATTTATCAGATAAGCAGCCAAAGAAACATCAAAAATGCTCTTTGTCATCTCATTGATCGTTAAATGAGACAAATGCTCTTTCACTTCCATCATCGCTACATGTTCCATCTTCTGATATAAATGATCGACTTTCTCATACAAGAAATCTTCTGTTAAGAATCCAAATCCCTCACAGCTAAATAGGTATACTTCTTCTCCTTCTGTATTTAATGCAACCCACATCGCATCATTCTCTTTATAAATAGAAATCCCAGCTTCTTTTTTCTTCGCTGTCTTTGCAAAAATATCTTCCGCCTCTGCAAGATCAACAATCTCTTTGATCTTGACTTCAAAATCTTCCTGTTCTTCCCCATCAAAACGCTTTAAAATCGCCTTAAATTCCAGTTCTTTTAACATATGATAGGCTTCTTTTGTATACAAGTTGCCCAGTTTTGCTTCTTCAAATGTAATATCGATCGGACTGTCTAACTTGATCGTTGCAAGTTCCTTACTCATAACACCCTGATCATAATATTCTTGTAGATTGTTCTTTGCACGATTTGGTTTCACTTCATCGATATGCGCATATGCATTTTCAAGAGTTTTAAACTCTTTGATCAGTTTCGTTGCCGTCTTTTCACCAATTCCTGGAATTCCTGGAATATTATCGGATGCATCACCCATCAAAGCTTTCACATCGATAAATTCTTTCGGTGTTACCTGATATTTTTCCAATACATCATCTTCATAATAATCTTCAACAACCGTTCCCGCTCTGTTTGTCTTTGGAATACGGATCTGCACTTTCTTCGTTGCAAGCTGTAAGAGATCTCGGTCTCCAGATACGATCTTCACCTCAAATCCTGCTTCTTCTCCAAGAACAGACATCGTTCCAAGAAGGTCATCTGCTTCATAACCCTCTTTCATCATCAAAGGAATGTTCATCGCCTGCAGTACTTCACGGATTACAGGCACCTGTTCTCTTAATTCATCTGGCATCCCTTTTC
This sequence comes from Clostridiales bacterium, assembly GCA_019423795.1. Taxonomy (GTDB): domain Bacteria; phylum Bacillota; class Clostridia; order Lachnospirales; family Lachnospiraceae; genus Anaerostipes. The sequence continues at coordinate 16,375 of JAHZAT010000017.1, read as the reverse complement.
TTGTTCCTTTATAATCCGCAAACATTTTGTGACGGAATGTCGGTGCCTTTAAATCAAATGCAACCGCTAAGTGTGTTGGATTTTCTTCCTCTAAAAATTTAAACATGATATTTAAAAAACCAAGCACCGCATTCGTATGAAGCCCCTGACTATTTGTCATATCTGGAAGTCCATAAAATGCACGGTTTAAAATGCTGTTTCCATCGATCAATAATAGTTTCTGTTCCATGCCAGATGTCTCCTTTTCTCTAATTCTATACTCTGAAATATTTTAACACAAAGATTGTTGGATTTGAAGTAGGCTTTCATATATGTAACAAAAATAAGATAAGAACACCGATTTGACGAGATGTTTAAAATACATTCAAAGCTTCAATCCTCTGTCTGAGAAATTCCTAATTTATAGCCAATAACATTCTCCACACGTGTTCGGTAGTGGTTTCGATCACGTATAATATTCCACCAATAATTTCCATCATCAACCACAAATTAAAATCTATGAAAACAAAGGAGTTGACAAATATCGATCCCCATTATCAGGAAGAAATGCTACAATTGTTTTTCCTTTATTTTCTTTCCGTTTTGCCACCTGAATTGCCGCATAAAGTGCTGCCCCAGAAGAAATTCCAACTAAAATTCCTTCTTCCAATGCAATTACTTTTCCATAATCAAAAGCATCTTCATTTTCCACTGGAATGATTTCGTCATAGATATCTGTATTTAACACTTCCGGCACAAATCCGGCTCCGATTCCCTGAATCTTATGCGGTCCTGCCTGACCTCTTGAGAGCATTGGAGATGTTGCTGGTTCAATTGCAATGACCTGCACATCTTCTTTCTTGGATTTTAAATATTCTCCAACTCCTGTAACAGTTCCTCCCGTTCCAACTCCTGCAATAAAGATATCAACATCTCCGTCTGTGTCTTCCCAGATTTCTGGTCCTGTTGTCAAACGATGAACTTTTGGATTGGATGGATTAATAAACTGTCCTGCAATGAAAGAATCTTCGATTTCTTCCGCTAATTCTTCTGCTTTGGCAATCGCTCCTTTCATCCCAAGCGCACCATCTGTTAAAACAATTTCTGCTCCATATGCTTTTAACAGGTTTCTTCGTTCCACACTCATTGTCTCTGGCATTATAAGAATGACTCTGTATCCTTTAGATGCACCAATTGCAGCAAGCCCGATCCCTGTATTTCCTGATGTTGGCTCGATAATAACTGATCCCTCTTTCAGCCTTCCTGCCTCTTCCGCATCCTGGATCATCTGATATGCGATACGATCTTTAGCACTTCCTGCTGGATTATATCCATCTAATTTTACTAATAATCTTGCTTGCAGTTTAAATCTTTTCTCTATTTTTTCAACTTCTACTAATGGGGTTCTCCCGATTAATTCTGTAACATTTTTATATATGTTTGACATTGTTTTGCTCCTTTTATTTTTATTTTAATTTTCATATATTTCCTATCTTTTTAATATGTTATTAGTATAACAGATTCCAATATAATGTCAAATATTTTCTTGCCCATTAACATTTTACCCCTAAAAAGAAAAAAGACCATGTGATCTTTTAGATCACATAGTCATTTCCACCTTTGATTCTTGCTTTATTCACAATATCTTCTAAAGTAATTGCACTTAAATATTCTTCAATTACCTGTCCAAGTCCTTCCCAAATCTCAATCGTTGGGCATTCATGATAGCGGTCGCACTGGTTTACTTCATCATCCAAACATGCTACTGGCTGTAAACTTCCTTCCGTTATTTTTAAAATCTCATAAATTGTATAATCTTTTGGATCTCTGGAAAGCTGATAACCTCCTTTAGGTCCTCGTAAACTCTTTAAATATCCTCTGATACTTAACTGTCTTACGATCTGTTCTAAATATTTTACTGATATCTCCTGTCTTCTTGATATGTCTTTTAATGCAATCCAGTCACCCGTATGATGCATTGCAAGATCGTACATTAATCGAACGGCATATCTTCCCTTTGTTGAAATTTTCATAAATCATCTGCTCCATTTTCTTATTATTCTTTAATATCCAGCAGCTGTATCGCTGTTTTTAAACTGCGGACATCTTGTGCCTCATCAAATGTCAGTTTATTATTTGTTGTCAGGATTGCTGTATAATGACCATCCTGTTTATAAATTTTGTAATAGTCATAAGTATATTGTACATATTTTTCACTACCATAAGCATCTCGTGTGGAATCTTCCACATAGTAAAATTTACCATCTACATTCGAAACATATTGAAGGATCGGATCTCCTTCCACTGTATACTGACAGATTACAATTGCACAATCTTTTTGATCTTTTACATCTTTTAAAAATTGATCCCAGATTTTTTTACTCGCTTTATCAAATGACTCATTCTCAATTACTACAATTTCTTGATCTGAGACCTCTTTTGATGTCATTTCTTTGGGGTATTTTGAAAGCAACTTCTTGATCTGATCATATTTTGAAAGTATTTTAATTTCAATCTTCTCTTTCTTTTTTGTTTCTTTCGTGGTTTTCTCTGTTTTCACAGCTGTCGTTGTTTCTTTTGTATGTTTGGCTGATTTTCCACAACTTGTGAACGAAACTGCTATCAGAAGTGTTACCGTACTTAGCACAGTCATCATAATTTTCTTTCTCATCCTGTCTCCTTTTTTCTGTAATCTCCCTATTTCATATCGCTTTAGTATATAATACTTGTTTTTGTATCTATTGTCAATCTTGTTATGATGCTTTACAATAGAATATACAGGAGGTACAACCTATGAGTAAAATAAACAAGATCACACCTTTAACGAATGTAAAATTTTTAAATCTTTATGAATTAGAAGCTGAAAATAAATTTGGGAATACACACCCTTATTATGTTGCAAGCCGAAAAGACAAAAATACAATGATGGCAGCTACAAAGAAAGTAATCCCTGATGGTGTTGTTATTTACAGTTTGTTCGGAGAAAAAGCTGATAAACTGATCATGGTAAAACAGTTTCGTTATCCTTTAAACGATTATACATATGAACTTCCAGCAGGACTGATTGATCCTGGAGAATCTGTGAAAGAAACCGCAGTCCGTGAGATGAAAGAAGAAACAGGACTTACTTTTACTCCTGCCGAATTTGATGATTTTTTAAGTCGTCCTCATTTTTCTTCTGCCGGAATGACGGATGAAACTAACTGTACCGTTTACGGAATTTCTACTGGGATGCCAAATCTTGATCATTTAGAGCCAAATGAGGATTTATCAGTTGAATTAGTAGACAAGACTGAGGCAAAACGTATTTTGAAAGAAGAAAACCTTTCTGTAAAGGCTTATTATCTCTTGTTACATTTCATACAGAGTGATCCTTCTGATCCTTTTGCATTTTTGAAATTGAACTAAAAATTAAATGATAATAATCTCTGTGACATATTCTTATTCTTCACAGAGATTATTATTTAAATAAAGTTTGATAAAAATCATTGACATTGAGATAAAGAAATGATAATATATCTTAGGTCGAACAATTGAATCTGCCGATGTGTCGGAACTGGCAGACGAGACAGACTCAAAATCTGTTGTTCTTATGGACGTGTGGGTTCGAGTCCCACCATCGGCATTAAAAAAGAATCTCTTTCTAGAGATTCTTTTTTTATTTATAGATTCTGTATTAATTCTTCAATCTCATCCAAACAGGCACCACAGACAGTTCCTACTCCTGTTACGTCTTTGATCGCTTCAACTGTTTTCGCGCCTTCTTCATACGCATCAATGATCTGCCCTGCTGTGATATCAAGGCATGGACAGATGATCTGATCTCGATCCATAAAAATACCTCCTTTGATTTATAGAAGTATTATGTACATTTTCGTCAAGGTATATCCACATTCTTTTTCTTAATCTGCTTATTTACAACTTCTGCAAACAACTGATACACTACAGAACAAAATGGAATACTAAAGAGCATTCCTGCAATTCCTGCGATATTGCCTCCGATCGTTACCGCAGCCAACACCCACATTGCTGGAAGTCCAACAGAATTTCCTACGACATGCGGATAAATGACATTTCCTTCAAACTGCTGCACAACGACAAACATAATAATAAATATGATTGCCTGCTTCCAGTTTACCATCAAGATCAGCAATACGCCTACACAACACCCAATAAATCCGCCGATGATCGGAATCAATGACATTGTTGCAATAAAAACTGCTATCAAAACTGCATATGGAAGTCTTAATAAAGTCATAGATGCAAAAATGAGACTTCCAAGAATTACAGCCTCTAAACACTGTCCGGAAAGGAAACTTGAAAATGTATTATTGGATAATCTTCCAACTCTTACAATATATTTCGCAGTCTTCTCTGGTAGAAAAGCCACTAATACTTTTCTCACCTGCACAGATAATCTTTCTTTTTGTAATAACGCATTCAGTGCAAAAACAAAGCCTAATCCAAAACTTACGACAACCTGTACTGCATTCGAAATGACACTCACTGTAGAATTCAGCATATTAGTAGCACTATCCTGCAAAAATGATATCAATCCTCCACTAATTTTATCCCAGTCAAAAGTAATCTGATTTACATACTTATGTACCATTGGCTTATTGATCGAATAATGTTCTAAAAAATCTTGTATTTCTTTTACATACCCTGGAATATTATTTGATAATTTGAAGATTGTTTCAACAAGTTCTGGAATGATCAGTCTTGAAACTAATATGATCACACCAACAATGCTTAACAATGCTGCAATAAGACTTAACGCTCGCTTTCCTTTTCTCACCTTATGAAACACTCGATTTTCAAAAAAACGCATTGGAACATTAATTATAAAAGCAAGGCAACTTCCCAAAATAAACGGAAATGCAACAGAACTCGCATAGGAAATTCCAGAAAACACAATCTTTAGATTGCTTAATATCAAATATAATGTAATTCCAAACGCCACTAATATAAATGGTGTTTTATCATTTTCTTTAAAAAATTTCACAAATTTTCTCCTTTTTATTTTACAGTTTATTTCTTTCGCAAATTTTTAAAAGGGACTGCTAAAACTAACAGTCCCTCACTTTATCTTTTGCATATCATATACCCGGAATGCCGGTCTCGCAATTTTGACGCCTAGCAGAGCTAGGTGGGTTTTCTCGATCAACGTTCTGCCGTCCCCCAGTATCAGGGCTTGACATCCAGTCAATTATATGAAGTCCCATGACAAATAAATGTAGGTTCAAAATAGCAAGTTATCGCACACCCCAGGCTTCTTATCTCATTTACATTACATATTATACTGTAAGTATGTTAAGATTTCAAGTCACAGATACATGAAATTCTATCCAATTTTAATATTTTTTGAAAATGGCTGAAATGGTGATATCTTATCATAACCACTGATGTCCTCTTTCAAATCCTTTTTCAGGTATGCAAATGTGTATTTTTCACCTTTTTTTGCATACATCTTCAAAAGTTTTAATAAATAATTCTTCGATGCATCGCACATGATCGTTGCTCCAATTCCATGTTCGAAATATTCAAGCGGACTCTTCTGGTCAAACTTATCACCATTATAAATCTTTCCGGCACTGACTCGGTCTACGAACATCTCTGCCATATACTTCTTAGGAATCTTCATTCCCACAAGTCCCGGATGTTCTTTGTCAATACTGTAATCAATCCAGTATTCGAAATGATGACGATTACGACCTTTGTGATGAAGCCATGCGGTAGAAATTCCTTTGTCCATTCTTTCTGCATTATTCGGACTTGCCGTTCCCTGATAGTATTTTGCACCTACCAGAAATTCAGTTAGCGAATATTTTGACATATCATGCATAATCCCCTGATAATATAGTCCTAACTTGAAACAGCCTTTTGCCACCAGAATCTTATGTCTTGTGATTGTTTTAAAATGTCCAATAAAATGCATAACTTACATCTGCTCCCTCTCGATATCTTCTCTAAGAATCTTTTCTCTATCGATTATCATAGCAAAAACTGTTCCAATTGAAAAGAGGTTATCGAAAAAAAGTGATGTCAGATGATATATTTCTATCTCTGACATCACCTTTACTTTTTCCAGTAAGATTACAGGTTTGTATATCCCATTAACCGTTTGTCAACTTCACGAGCTGCATCTCTTCCTTCACGGATCGCCCATACGACCAGTGACTGTCCTCTGTGCATATCTCCTGCAGTAAAGACATTCTCGACGTTTGTAGCAAAGCTATCTGGTTTTGTTTCTACATTTGTTCTCTGGTTTACTTTGACACCAAAGGCTTCTGTAACATATGCTTCACTTCCTAAGAATCCTGCTGCGATCAGTACTAAATCTGCTGGAATTTCTTTTTCAGATCCTTCCACTGGTACCATCATCATTCTTCCAGTTTTCTCGTCTTTTTTACTTTCAAGACTTACTAAAACAGCTTTTGTTACTTCGCCTTTTTTATTCATCTTAAACTCTTTAACGGTTGTCTGATAAATACGAGGATCATGTCCAAACACAGCGATTGCTTCTTCCTGACCATAATCTGTCTTGCAGATTCTTGGCCATTCTGGCCATGGGTTATTTTCTGCACGTTCGTCTGGAAGTTTTGGCATCATCTCTAACTGAGTCACACTCTTTGCTCCATGACGGATGGATGTACCAACACAGTCATTTCCTGTATCTCCACCACCGATAACGATGACGTTTTTGCCTTTTGCAGAAATAAATTTCTTATCTTTTAATCCAGAATCTAACAGACTCTTTGTTGTAGATTTTAAGAAGTCAACTGCAAAATAGATTCCTTTTGCTTCGCGTCCAGGAACTTCAATATTTCTTGGATTAGAAGATCCACATGCTAAGATCACTGCATCGTAGTCTTTCTTTAGCTGTTCTGGTTTGATATCTTTTCCGACGTTTGTATTTGTTACAAAATGAATTCCTTCTTCTTTCATGATCGCAATCTTACGTTCTACGATATGTTTTTCCAGTTTCATATTAGGAATTCCATACATTAGTAATCCACCAAGACGGTCGGAGCGTTCGTACACAGTCACTTCATGTCCACGTTTATTTAAAGAATTTGCTGCAGATAATCCAGAAGGTCCGGAACCAATGACTGCAACTTTCTTTCCTGTACGAAATTTTGGTGGTCTTGCTTTGGCAAGTCCGTGTTTGTATCCATATTCGATGATACTTAACTCATTTTGTTTGGAACATACAGGATCCCCATTTAATCCGCATGTACAAGCATTCTCGCAGAGTGCCGGACATACACGTCCGGTAAACTCTGGAAATGGGTTTGTTTTTTTAAGTCTTAAATATGCCTGTTCCCAGTTTTCTGTATAAATCAGGTCATTCCATTCTGGTACCAGATTGTTTAGTGGACAACCTGATGCCATTCCATTTAATAATACTTTTCCTGACTGACAGAATGGTACTCCGCAGTCCATACATCTTGCACCCTGTTTCTGCTGTTCTTCTCTTGAAAGAGGAATATGAAATTCATTAAAATGTTTGATTCGTTCTTTCGGAGATTCTGCACGGGCGTCTTCTCTTTCATAATCTAAAAATCCAGTTGGTTTTCCCATAATTTCCTCCTATTTTCCTGCATTTGCTTTCATATTAAATGCTTCCATCTGTGCCTGCTCACTGCTTAATCCACGTTCTTCCATCTGAACGATCAGATTTAACATTGCTTTGTAATCATTTGGCATGATCTTCTTAAATTTAGGCAGGTACTGTTCAAAGTCTTTCAGAATTTCTTTTCCTTTTTCGGAATTTGTATATGCAACATGTTCTTTTAACATATCTTTTAATTCGATAACATCGTATTTAGATGTTACAGTTTCTACAGAAACCATTTCTTTATTTAAGTTCTTATATAACTTGCTGTCTTCGTCTAATACATAAGCAACTCCACCACTCATACCAGCTGCGAAGTTCTTTCCTGTTGGTCCAAGAACAAGAACACGACCACCTGTCATGTATTCACATCCATGATCTCCAACTCCTTCAACAACTGCTGTAGCTCCTGAGTTTCTGACACAGAAACGTTCTCCTGCAACACCATTGATAAATGCTTTACCGCTTGTTGCTCCGTATAATGCAACGTTACCTACGATGATATTATCTTCTGCTTTGAATTTGACACCTGTTGGAGGACAAAGGATTAATTTACCACCAGAAAGTCCTTTTCCGAAGTAGTCATTGCTATCTCCAACTAACTGTAATGTAAGACCTTTTGGAATGAAAGCTCCGAAGCTTTGTCCACCGGCTCCATTACATTTTACAATATATGTATCATCATCTAATGCCTGTTCACCCCAACGTTTTGTGATCTCTGATCCAAAGATCGTTCCAAATGTACGGTCAATATTTGTAACGTCCAACTGAATGATCTTCTTTTGTTTCTTCTCAAGTGCTGGCATTAATTCTTTCATCAGAACTTTCATATCTGCTGTCTTTTCCAGTTTGAAATCATATACATTCTTATGATTGTAATCCATCTTCTGAGCTGGATCATATTTATATCCAAGAATCTTAGACAAGTCAACATGTTTTTCGGCTGCTTTTGCGTTTGGTTTTAATAAGTCTGTACGTCCAACTAATTCATCAACAGTAGCAACTCCTAATTTTGCCATATATTCTCTTAATTCCTGAGCAATAAATCTCATGAAGTTGATAACATATTCAGGTTTTCCAGCGAATCTCTTACGTAATTCTGGATTCTGTGTTGCGACTCCGACTGGGCATGTATCTAAGTTACATACTCTCATCATGACACATCCAAGTGTTACAAGTGGTGCTGTTGCGAAACCAAATTCTTCGGCTCCAAGCATTGCTGCGATTGCTACGTCTCTACCACTCATTAACTTACCGTCTGTCTCAACGATAACTTTGTTACGAAGATCATTCATTAACAGATTCTGATGTGCTTCTGCAAGTCCAAGCTCCCAAGGAAGTCCTGCATTGTAGATAGAGTTTCTAGGAGCAGCTCCTGTACCACCATCGTAACCAGAGATCAAGATAACCTGTGCTCCAGCTTTTGCTACACCAGATGCAACAGTTCCGACTCCTGCTTCGGATACCAGTTTTACAGAGATTCTTGCATCTCTGTTGGCATTCTTACAGTCATAAATCAACTGTGCCAAGTCCTCGATAGAGTAAATATCATGATGAGGTGGTGGTGAGATTAAGCTTACACCGGCTGTTGAATGACGAGTTTTTGCTATCCATGGGTAAACTTTCTTGCCTGGAAGATGTCCACCTTCTCCCGGTTTTGCTCCCTGTGCCATCTTGATCTGAATCTCTTTGGCACTTACTAAATATTCACTTGTTACTCCAAAACGTCCAGATGCAACCTGTTTGATCGCTGAGCAACGATTTAATCCGTCTCTTCCAACTTTTAATCTCTCAGGTCTTTCTCCACCTTCACCACTGTTTGATTTACCACCTAATTTGTTCATAGCAATCGCCAGTGTTTCATGTGCTTCTCCGGAAATAGATCCGTAAGACATTGCTCCTGTCTTGAAACGTTTGACAATAGAATCAACGCTTTCTACTTTCTCGATTGGAATACCTTTTTCTGGGTAATTGAATTCCATTAAACCTCTTAAGTTTCCTGGCTCTAATTCCTTATCGATCATATCTGTATACTGTTTAAACAGCTCATAACTTCCTGTTCTTGTTGCAACCTGAAGTGTATGAATCGTCTGTGGATTGTAAAGATGCTGTTCTTTTCCACTTCTGCATTTATGACTTCCTGAACTCTCTAATGTCAGATCATTCTCAAGTCCGAGTGGATCAAAGGCTGTATCATGTCTTGCATCTACATCCGCTTCAATATCTTTTAATGAAATACCTTCCACTCTGCTGACTGTATTTGTAAAATATTTTTCAATAACATCAGAATTAATACCAATCGCTTCAAAGATCTGAGATCCCTGATAAGACTGTAATGTTGAAATACCCATCTTAGATGCGATCTTAACGATTCCATGAAGGATCGCATTTGTGTAATCTTCAACAGCTGCATAGTAATCTTTATGAAGCATATTTTCATCGATCAGTTTCTTAATTCCCTGTAATGCAAGGTATGGGTTTACTGCACATGCACCATATCCTAACAGTGTTGCAAAATGATGAACTTCTCTTGGTTCTCCACTCTCTAAGATCAGTGCAACAGATGTACGTCTCTTTGTCTTGATCAGATACTGATGCATTGCGGATACTGCTAATAATGAAGGAATTGCCACATGGTTTTCATCGACTCCTCTGTCAGAAAGAATGATGATGTTGGCTCCATCTCTGTAAGCTCTGTCTGTCTCTATGAATAAACGGTCTAATGCTTTCTCAAGAGATGTGTTCTTGTAATATATAATAGGAAGTTCTACAACTTTAAATCCTTCTTTGTTCATGGATTTGATCTTTAACAGGTCTGTATCTGTAAGGATTGGGTTGTGTACTTTTAATACGCGGCAGTTTTCTGGTTTCTCATCTAAGATATTACCTTCTTTTCCGACATAAACCGTTGTTGATGTTACAAGTTCCTCACGGATCGCATCGATTGGAGGGTTTGTTACCTGCGCAAATAACTGTTTAAAATAGTTAAATAATGGCTGATGGCGGTTAGATAACACTGCAAGTGGTGTATCATTTCCCATCGCTGCAATCGCTTCTGTCCCATTTAATGCCATTGGAAGAATTGCTGTACGGATATCTTCATATGTATATCCGAACGCTTTCATCAGTTTTTCACGTTCTTCTGCTCCGTATGTTGGAACTGGTTCATTTGGAATCTTTAAGTCTTTTAATTCCAACAGATTACTATCTAACCATTCACCATATGGTTCTTTCTCTGCGTATTTTTCTTTGACTACATCATCTGCGATCACTTCTCCTTTGATCGTATCAACCAATAACATCTTTCCTGGATGAAGTCTTTCTTTAACTACGATCTTTGTTGGATCGATGTCAAGAACTCCAATCTCTGATGATAAGATCAGCTGATCATCATCTGTGATATAGTATCTTGATGGACGAAGTCCGTTACGGTCAAGTACCGCTCCTACCTGATCACCGTCTGTAAAGATGATAGATGCAGGTCCATCCCATGGTTCCATCATTGTTGCATAGTACTGATAGAAATCACGTTTCTCCTGTGAAATGACTTTATTGTTCTCCCATGGTTCTGGGATTGTGATCATGATCGCATGTGGAAGATCCATACCACTCATAACTAAGAACTCTAATGTATTATCAAGTCTTGCAGAGTCAGATCCGTTTGGGTTTACCACTGGGATCAGTTTGTGCATTTCATCTTTGAGGTACTCTGATTCCATATTCTCTTCTCTGGCAAGCATCTTATCGGCATTTCCACGGATTGTGTTGATCTCTCCGTTATGTACGATAAAACGATATGGATGAGCTTTCTCCCAGCTTGGTGTCGTATTTGTACTGAATCGTGAATGTACAAGTGCGATTGCTGATTCGTAATCTGGATCCTGAAGATCTTTAAAGAATGTACGAAGCTGTCCAACTAAGAACATACCTTTATATACGATCGTTCTGCTGGATAATGAAACGACATAAGATTCTTCATTACTTTGTTCGAATACTTTTCTTGCAATATATAATTTACGGTCAAAATCAAGTCCTTTTTCAACGTCTGCTGGTTTTGCAACGAATCCCTGTAAGATCTTTGGCATGCATTCTACTGCTTTCTTACCAAGAACTGCTGGTACTGTTGGAACCTCTCTCCATCCAAGGAATGTCATTCCTTCTTTCTCAACGATGATCTCGAACATCTTCTTTGCTTGACGAAGTCTTAATTCGTCATTTGGAAAGAAGAACATTCCAATTCCGTATTCTCTTTCTTTCCCGATATTGATTCCAGCTTCTTTGCAGGCTTTGTTAAAGAACTTATGTGAAATCTGAAGCATGATTCCTACACCGTCTCCTGTCTCTCCTGCTGCATCTTTTCCTGCACGATGCTCTAATGTCTCAACAATCTTCAGTGCATTATCTACTGTCTGATGATTCTTGACTCCCTTAATATTTACACAGGCACCGATACCGCAGTTATCGTGCTCAAAACTTGGATCATATAATCCAGGAATTTGATTTGTCTGTTTCATATCCATTCATCCTTTCTCGCTGTGTTCTCTCGTTGTTTTTTCTTATCATACCGAAATTTTCCCTAGTTGTAAAGTATGAATTTTCTTAAGTTGTCAGATAATTAGACTTCTTGAGATTATATATAGTTATTTTCTGATAATATATTAAATTATCTCTTATTTTCTCGTTTATTAAGCACTATTTCTCAAAAACTTTTTTAAAAAAGTTGTACTATTTTGTCATTTATACTATACTAAATAACGTCCGTTTCGATTAAATTTAATCGTTTGGACCATTTTTATAACATTGATATATTAATTAGAAAGAAGAGGTTTTATTTATTATGAATGAACAAAAGACAAATCCTCTCGGTACTGAGAAGATTTCTAGCTTGCTTCTTCGTTTTGCAATTCCAAGCATTATCGCTATGGTCGTAAGTGCTTTATATAATATGGTAGACCAGTTTTTTATTGGCCGAAGCGTTGGAATGCTTGGAAATGCCGCAACGAATGTTGCTTTCCCATTAGTCATCACTTGTACTTCCATCGCTTTAATGTGTGGAATTGGTGGCGCTGCAAACTTTAACCTTTGCATGGGACGACACGAAAAGGATGATGCAGCTTCCTTCGCTGGAAATGCGATCACCATGCTATTTTCACTTGGTGTGATTCTTTGTATCGTGACAAGACTATTTTTAAAACCAATGATGATCTTATTTGGAGCAACTTCTAGTGTTTTAAATTATTCTTTAACCTACACCGGAATTACATCCCTTGGTTTTCCATTTTTGATCTTAACAACTGGAGGTACAAATCTTGTACGTGCTGATGGAAGTCCAAAGTTTTCTATGGCTTGTACTTTGACTGGTGCAATCATTAATACGATCCTTGATCCTACATTGATTTTTGGTTTTCATATGGGAATTGCCGGTGCTGCATGGGCAACTGTGATCGGGCAGATTGTTTCTGGTATTATGGTAATCTTATATTTAAGAAAATTTAAGACCGTCGATCTGACATTGAAAAGATTAAAACCACACCCACATTATATCGGAAGAATTGTTTCCCTTGGTATGGCACCATTTTTTAATCAGGTTTCTATGATGGTCGTACAGATCGTTATGAACAATGTTTTAATCCGATATGGTGCAAAATCTTCTTACGGAAGCGATATCCCTCTAGCATGTGCCGGGATCATCACAAAGATCAATATGATCTTTTTCTCCATTAATATTGGTATTTCCCAAGGATTACAGCCAATCATCAGTTATAACTATGGTGCGAAGAAACTGGATCGTGTGCGAGAAGCCTATTTAAAAGCTGCAATCTCTGCAACGATCATCAGTACGGTTTCTTTTATCTGCTTCCAGTTGTTCCCACGACAGATCATTGGAATCTTTGGTTCTGAGAGTGAAGCTTACTTCCGTTTTGCTGAGAAGTTCTTTCGAATTTTCTTGTTTTGTACTTTTATTAATGGTTTACAGCCAATTACTGCGAACTTTTTTACGGCGATTGGAAAGGCGAACCGTGGTATTTTCCTTTCATTGACCAGACAGGTTATTTTCTTGCTGCCATTGATGATCATTCTGCCGATTTTCTTTGGAATTGAGGGAGTTATGTTTTCAGCACCAATTGCGGATGGATTTGCGGCGATATGTGCGATTACATTTGCGGTACATGAATTACGATCATTTCATTAGAAACAGAGGTATTGTTTTATGATTTCAAAACATAAAGACCTTGCAATTTACCCTTCTTTTTGGGTTGATTTTTGAACTTCTTGCCACTTATATTGGCGCATTCATAGTAAAAAAATCAGAAAAATATATTTTCAGTTTTCTGCCTGATCAGCTAAAATAATGCCATAATAAAAGGATACACAACCGATTTTATATTACTTTCAAATTGATTGTGTATCCTTTTTTTATTTATAGCTTTTCTACTTCACAACTATGCTTCTTCGTTTTTCTATCATAACTGATTCCAACTGCTAATATACTTCCTTCATATGCTGAAATTTCTCCAATTTTTCCTTGGAATCTCAATTGGTAATTCTTCATAAGTCAATAATCCATAAACGACCATTGCTGAATAAATCTGGTCTTTTGTATATAAATCATTTGCTGTTGCTACATATTGCTGCATTTTTGCCGGAACACGTTCTCCCGCAACCATCAATACAATATCATTTCTCACATCCGCTATATTTCCTTTGATATAGTTGAAAATGGAATCGTAAGTTCCCGAACTTGTCCAATAGTTTGCCAGTTGGTTATCTCTTAATGCACAGACAACAGATCTTGGATTATATAAATAATCTCCTGCTGCCGCTCGATAACCATCATACCATTCTTTTAATTCAATTCTTAAAATCTTCGGGTTCTTTGTTATCTTTTTATAAATATTATAAATCTGATCCACTTCCTCATCCAAAACAAAAACAAAACGTTCCTGACTGCATTCTTCAAAAATCGTCTCTAGCACATCCGCCGCAGAATCATCTTCGTAAACTTCGATCTGTGGATATTCCTTTTAATCGAATCTGAATCCACTTTTTTGCTCAAAAATGCTGCGATCATATTAGCCATGATCGTTTTTCCAAAACGTCTTGGTCTTGTGATACAAACATGCTGATTCCCTGCATCCAAAACAGGGAACAATTCTGTCAGCAATAATGATTTATCTACAAAATATGGCTGATTTGCTTCACCTTGATATAACGCATATGGAGTTGAACTATTTAGATATCTTCCCATGAGTTGGGTTCCTCCTTATTTTGGTTCTTATTATACATTATTTTACTGACTTCGTCCATTCACCAAAAACGCTCTTCTCTAATCCCCAATTCCAAAACTTCTCATAATCTTCTTCAATACAGATACATGAAAAATCCTTTGGTTTTGCAATCTTCTTTAGAATATCCATCTGCAAAAATGTCTCATAGCTATATAATTGTTCGAATGGAATATCATCGATTTCATGCAATGCCACATATCTTGTATGTTGTTTCACTTTTTCTTTTAGCTCTATGTAATAATCAGTATCCGGGCTTGTTAATCTCCCAATGAGATGATAAATTGCTGGAATATCTTTTGCACATTTCAAAGCTTTTTTAGCATATCTTAAGGCTCTTTTATTTGATACTTCATAATCACTCGATGCAACTTCCCAAACCGCCCTTAAATATAAGATGATTGCTTCATTTTCTCTTGAACCATTTTCTTCTAGCCATTCTTGATATACATTGACATCATCATTTCCATAAAGGCTTTCTATGTAACTTCCAAAAATATAAAAACTTTCATCTTTTATTTTGTCTTTATTTTCTTTTAACAGATTTAAAACGATTTCTTGTCGATCATCATGGATTGGATAATATAATTCGAAAATGCATCTTTGTAAAATATGTTCCAAATCATCTGGAATCTGTTCATAAAAATTTCTTTCCTTCGGATAAATGATTTCTGTTGACTTTCCTAATGTTTTACGAATAGAACGAATTAAACGTTCTCTGAATATATGATTATATCGTTCTTCATATTCCATATTCACATATAATTTTTGTTCCATTTTTTGTAATAATTGTTTATGATCATTTAATAATTTTTTAGATTTTAAGTTATTTTCTATAATTATTCCATCTATTGTATACAGAATATGATGCCTTATATCCTCATCTTTAGATTTTAAATCTTTCAAGATCTTATAAATATATTTTTCTTCCTTTGTTACATAATATAACTCCGCATAAGTACTATAAACAGCCCGGCTGTCTTTCTTTAACTTTGATAATATTTCCTGCATCCTTTCTTTTATAACATCATCAGACAATTTTCTCTTAAATCCGATATATCCTATCATATCAACAATATCATATTTTATAAAATCTGTGCACTCTTCAAACTCTTCCAATAAATTTGCAAAATCCTTTGCCTTAATAAAATTTGCCAAGGATCTCACCGCCATTTCAGCAACAAGTCTGTCTTGATCTTTTACCATAACTTTTAGAATTTCATAGCTCCAGTCTTCTAGTTCATAAATAAGCATATCTATTATTTTTGCTTTATAATAACTGCTATTACATTGGCTTAACTGCTTTAAGATTTTCTTATCATTTTCTGAAAATGGCTGAGATTCTTCTTGTTTTCTTTGAAGTTTTGTTAATTGCTCCAGTTGATTCATCTGATCACCCCTCGCTTCTTAAACTTCTCCATCGCTCTCTAGCTGCTCTTCCGATCGTTTATTTATTTTTTATCATATACTCGAAATCTACAGTTGGCCAACC
>JAHZAT010000016.1 GCA_019423795.1 Clostridiales bacterium | reverse complement strand
GTACTAAATTGTAGCACTATGATTTTGTGTCGTCAAGCTAATTTTATTGCTTTATATGGTACATCATATTCCATACAATCTAATATCAATTATTTTATACGCATATTTCTTTATTTCTATGCAAAAAAGGATGAAAGATTTCCCAAATTCTTTCATCCTTTTTCTTCTATCAATTTCTTCTATTGCTGTGCTTCTTCGGCTGCTTTCTTCGCATTCTCTTCTGCAACTGTACGATATTTTATTGTCAGTGTTCTGATCAGTCCTTTTAACTCATCTGTTAACTGCTCTTCTTTCACTCTCCACTCCCAGTTACCACCTACCGTAGATGGTGTGTTGATCCTTGCTTCATTTCCTAATCCAAGATAATCCTGAAGTGGGATGATCACCATATCGCTTCGACTCTCTAATGCAAGAGAAATCAAGTCTAAATGTACAGTTCCTGTTCTCTCGATCGTACTGTATTTTAAATAATGCTCTAAGAATTTCTTATCATCTTCTGATAATGTTTCGTACCATCCAACAACCGTATCATTGTCATGTGTTCCTGTGTATACAACACTATTTTCTTTGTATTTATGTGGAAGATAGATGCTGTCATCATATGCTCCAAATGCAAATTCCAGAACATTCATTCCTGGGAATCCTGTATCATCTAGAAGTTTATGCACGCTGTCTGTTAAGAATCCTAAGTTCTCTGCGATAACTTTCTTCTCACCAAGTTCTTTCTTCATTGCTTCAAAGAAATCCATTCCTGGGCCTTTGACCCATTCTCCATTAACAGCTGTCTCGTCTTCTGCTGGAATCTCAAAGTATTCATCGAATCCTCTGAAATGATCTAATCTTAAAATATCATATAACATAAAATTATGACGTAAACGTTTCATCCACCATTCGTAATCTGTTTTCTTATGATATTCCCAGTCATATACAGGATTGGACCATACCTGTCCATCTTCTGCAAATGCATCTGGAGGACATCCACCTACAACCGTTGCCTTTCCTTCTTCATCGACTTTAAATAATTCTTTGTGGTATGTAAATGCTGTTCCATCTAAGGCTACATAAAATGGAAGATCTCCTACGATCTGAATTCCTTTGTCATTCGCATATTTCTTCAGCGCAAGCCACTGTTTATGGAAATAATACTGGCAGAAGCAGAAATAACTTTCTGGGAATTTACTTTTCTTCTCGCTCATATATTCTGCATATTCCCCGATCCAGTATTCATTGTCTTTGATAAATTTCTTATAATCTTCATCTGGATGAAATCTGAAATAAGCTTTTCTTAAAAGCTTTCTGTGATCTTCTCTGATTTTCTCATAGTCAACTTTGCCCTTGTTTTCTTCCTTAATTGATTCGAGTTCTTTTTTCTTAAGAAGTCCTTCTTCCAGTAACTGTTCTAAGTCGATATAATATGCACTTCCTGCAAAACTTGAAAACGAAAGATAAGGAGAATTTCCCGCACCGATCGTTCCTAATGGAAGGATCTGCCAGTACTTCTGGCCTGCTTCTTCTAAAAAATCTACAAATTTGTATGCTTCCTTTGAAAAGCATCCAATTCCGTAATCTGATGGTAAACTAAAAATTGGCAATAATATTCCGCTTGTTTTCATTGAATGAATTCTCCTAAAATCTCCTAAAATTTTCTCACAACTCAATATAGTATATCATAAAACATACTTCTTGAACAGAAGTGCTCTTGTACTTAATTTAATTCTATCATTTATTTCTGGCTTTCTTCTGCAACAGCTTTGGCTACTGCTTTGCAGACTCTTTCATCAAATGCACCTGGAATGATATACTCTTCATTTAACTCATCATCACTGATGATACTTGCGATCGCTCTTGCTGCTGCCATCTTCATCTCTTCTGTGATCTGTCCAGCTCTTGCATCCAGAGCTCCTCTGAAGATTCCTGGGAATACTAATACGTTATTGATCTGATTAGGGAAATCGGATCTTCCTGTTGCGATAACTCTTGCTCCACCTTTCTTCGCTTCATCTGGCATGATCTCTGGTGTTGGATTTGCCATGGCAAAAATGATCGCATCGTCTGCCATAGTAGATACCATTTCGGCTGTCACGATATTTGGTGCAGAAACTCCGATAAATACGTCTTTATCTTTGATGATCTCTGTTAATGTTCCAGTCTGTTTCTCTTTGTTTGTGATCTCTGCCATATCTTTCTGTGCTGGATTCATCCAGTCTTCTCCTGGACATAATGCACCTTTCTGGTCAACTAAGACAACATTTCCTGCGCCAAACTGTAATAATAGTTTACAGATAGAGATTCCAGCAGATCCTGCTCCATTGATCACAATGTTTGCATCTTCCATTTTCTTTCCGACAAATTTTAAGGCATTTAATAATCCTGCTGCTACAACGATGGCTGTTCCATGCTGATCATCATGGAATACTGGAATATCTAATTCTTCTTTTAAACGTTTTTCAATCTCAAAACATCTTGGTGCGGAAATATCTTCTAAATTGATACCACCGAAACATGGTGCGATATTCTTGACTGTTTTGATGATCTCTTCTGTATCTTTTGTATCAAGACAGATTGGGAATGCATCGATATCTGCAAATTCTTTAAATAAAAGGGCTTTTCCTTCCATAACAGGCATTGCTGCTTCTGGGCCGATATCTCCAAGTCCTAATACAGCTGTTCCGTCAGATACGACAGCTACTAAATTACCTTTTGCTGTATAACGATATACTTCTTCTTTATTATCACGGATCTTACGACAAGGTTCTGCGACTCCTGGTGTATAAGCTGTACTTAAGTCATCTCTTGTCTTTACTGTTACTTTAGAACGTACTGCGATCTTACCTTTGTTTTGTTCGTGCATTTCTAATGCCAGTTTGTTGTAATCCATTTTTTGTATCTCCTTTATGATTCTTCAGATTTTGCTTCTTTAAACAGTATACCTTATCAAACAAAGCGAGTCTAGTCCGAAGAGACAATCACAAAAAAGGAGCAGAACTTTTACTCTGCTCCTTCACAGCTTAAAATTGACAAATTGTTTCCTTTATCTGTTTAGCGGTCAATCCAAATTCCTCTTGTAAAAATTCTGCTGTTCCTACTTGTCCAAATTTTTCTTTGACACCAATTCTTTTTACTGGCACAGAAATTCCATTTTCTGCAATCACTTCTGAAACCGCACTTCCAAGTCCGCCATAAATTGAATGATTTTCAATGGTTACAATTTTGCTTTTCCCTTTTGCTTCCTTGATCAATAATTTTTCATCCAAAGGCTTAATTGTGAACATATCTATAACTTCTACAGAATATCCTTCTTTTTCTAATTCTTCAGCACAATCCAATGCCTCAGAAACTAGTTGCCCAGCTGCAATAATTAATATATCTTTTCCTTCTTTTAAAATATTTCCCTGTCCAATTTTAAAAGAGGAACCTTTTTTATATACATTTCGTACAGCCTTTCGATTACTCCTTACATAATGGATTCCTTCCATTTTCAAAAACTCTTTGATGATCCATTCCATTTGTACATCATCTGCTGGATCGCAGATAACTGCTCCTGGGATTTCTCTTATCAATGCTACATCTTCCCACGCTGTATGAGTTCCACCATTGGATGCCACACTAAATCCTGGATCTTAGCCATAAACATTGATTGTATTTCCTGCATATGCACCGGATAAAAATAACTGATCAAATACTCTTCTTGTCGCAAATGGTGCAAATGTATGCGTAAATGGTTTAAACCCTGTCAAAGATAATCCAGCTGCAACTCCCATCATATTAGCTTCTGCAATTCCACACTGAATAAAACGCTCTGGATTTGTCTTTTTAATTTTGGTAAATCCACTTGCTCCACCCAAATCAGCTTCAAGAGCTGTTATTTTGTCATCATCCTTCATAAGTTCCTGCAATGTCTCAACAACGCAATCTCTTAATTCTCTTCCTGCTTCCTGTCTGTTTTCTGCTAATTGAAACATTTTACCTGGCACCTCCCTTAATGAACTCATCTAACTCTTTGATTGCATCCTTAGTAGCTTTTTTAATCGTATCATTATTAAATTTTACGGAGTGATTTGCATCCAACTGTTCAAAATATGGGACTCCAGCTCCTTTTATGGAATCAAGAATAATACATACTGCCTGGTCTTTTACATTTTTGGCCCGGTTGATTGCTTCATCAATTGCTTCCTCGTCGTTTCCTTTTACAGTCTGTGTATAAAACCCAAATGCCTTCATTTTATTTTCGATACTAAATGGATTCATTACTTCTTTTGTTGTACCATCTAACTGTTTTTTGTTATCATCAATAATCACAACACAATGATTTAATTTATAATGCGCAATATATTGAAATGCTTCCCAGCATTGACCTTCATTTAATTCTCCATCTCCAACAATCAGGTATACATACTGATCTGTTTTATTCATTTTAAATCCCGTTGCAATTCCTGCCGCTGCAGATGTTCCTTGACCAAGTGATCCAGTTGTCATATCTACTCCTGGTGTTTTCAATCGATCTGGATGCGATGGAAGTTTAGTTCCACCATCATTTAATGTAAATAGCCATTCTCTGTCAAAAAATCCTTTTTCTGCAAGTACACTATACCACGCTGGGCCTGAATGTCCTTTGGATAATACAACCATATCTCTTTCTTCCCAATCAGGATTCTTTGCATCGTATCGAAGCTGCTTTCCATAAAGTACACTCATCAACTCTACAATTGATAAAGAACCGCCCATGTGTCCGTAACCACGTTTTTCCAACATTTCCAAAACGTCTTTACGAATCTTAGCTGATAAAAGCTTCAACTCCTCTAATTTATCCTTTTCCATATTCATAAATCCCTTTTATTTTTCAAACTCTGTTCTTAATTTGTTTTCTAACTCTGTTTTGTCCATAATATTATCTAAAATAACTACTCTTGGTAATTGTTTTACAAAATTTTCTAAGTCTTTTCCTACAACAAATAAATCTGCTGCTCCTTCTGCTGCATCTGATAATGAAGAATGTGTTACACTTACTCCTGATACTCCAATCTTTTGCAGAGTTTTTTCAACGTTCATACGAACTAACATACTTGATCCGAGTCCTGAACCACAACAACACATAATTGATTTAATCATAATAAATACCTCCTAAAATCTAATTCTTATTTTTAAGCTTCTTTTTTCTTTGGCATAATAACGTTATAAATAATTGGCAGAAGGAATAATACTACACATACCGCAAATAATCCTCCACCTTTTACAAACTGAGCAATATTTCCTAAAATAATTCCTGTAATAGAAAAATCTGCATCTGAAAATGTACAGTTTGCAAAGTTCAAAGATCCCATAACTGGCATACAAATTGCTGGCAGAAATGTAATTAGTAATCCATGCAGAAATGATCCTACTAGACATCCCTTTAATCCACCTTCTGCATTTGCAAAAACTCCTGCTGTTGCTCCACAGAAGAAATGAGGAATAACTCCTGGTAAAATAAGCGCTACTGGAATTAATGCCTTATTGATTCCTCCAAGAACAAATAATCCTACAATACCTCCTAAGAATGATACAAGAAATCCCATTAATACTGCATTTGGTGCATATGGGAATACTACCGGGCAGTCAATTGCAGGTTTAGCATTTGGAACGATCTTCTCAGCAATACCACGGAATGCTGGAACGATCTCACCGATGATCAAACGCACCCCACTTAAGATGATATATACACCACCTGCAAAACTTAATCCTTTTGTAATAGCCCATACAATCCAATGTGTTTGTGTTTCACCTTTAAAGAAAGCAGAAATTGTTGGGTCACTCATTCCATCTCTCACAACAACTGCTACAAATGTTACAACAACAAAGAAGATTGTCATTGTTAAACCAATTGCTACTGTTGTATCACGTAAGAAAGAAATTCTTTGTGGGAAATTCACATCTTCTGTAGATTTACTCTTATCTTTAAATAGCTTTCCGATCTGTGCTGAAAACCAATAACCAAATCCACCAAAATGTCCAAATCCAAGTTCATCTGTTCCCGTAATTTTTTCCATAGTAGGCTGACAAAGTGCTGGTGAAATTACCATGATCAGTCCAAGGATCAGTCCACCTGAAATCCATAACATTGGACCTGTTAGATTTCCAACATTTAAAATAATTGCTAACATTGCTGACATATATAATGTGTGATGTCCTGTTAAGAAAATGTAATGTAATCTTGAAAATCTTGCTAATACGATATTAGCGATCATTCCAATACACATAATATAAGCTGTATCACTTGCAAAATCAGCTAATCCCAACGATACGATTGCCTCATTATTTGGCACAACTCCCTGCATATTAAAAGCATAATTAAAAATCACACCAAAATCATTTAAAGACCCTGTCTGCAAAAAACTTGAACCTGCTGTCAGTACCAAGAATCCAACAATTGTTTTTACTGTTCCTTTTACAACATCTTCTACTGGTTTTTTCTGCAAAATCAAACCAAATAATGAAATCAGACCTACCAAAATCGCAGGTGTTGATAATATATTAATAATAAAACTCATCTTTTATCCTCCTTGTGTATCTCCATATAATTTCTACACTGCCCCAACAAACAAGTCATAAATTTCTTTTTCATTTGAAGCATCTAAAACTCTTTGCGTACTTTCTTTGCTTTCAAATAATTCTGACATCGCCTGTAGTACTTCCATATGCGATTCCGCATCTGTTGCAGCTAACGTAACAAGAATTCTTACATCGTATCCGTCTTCTTTAAATTTTACTGGTTCTTTTAATAGTGTAATGGCAATCTGACGTTTGATAACTCCTTGTTCTGTACTCCCATGAATCAATGCCACATTTTCACACAGCACATAATATGGTCCAAGTTTTTCTGTATTTTTTATGATCTCATCACTATATCTTGCTTCACAATATCCACCATCTACTAATGGTTGAACTGCTGTATAAATTGCTTCTTTCCAGTCTTTTACTCCTGCAAGAATTTTTATATTCTCCAATTTCAACATGTCATATATCTGCTTCATTTTTCCTCCTGTAAAAGTTCATACAATACATTTTTAACATCCAAAATTTCTTTCTGTCCCCATAATTTTTCTTCATTTTTTTGTTCTGAAAAAATTGTCATTATATCATTCAATAAACGAATGTGCGATTTTTGATCCTGAGCTGATAACATTAAAATAATTTTTGCAAATCGCTGCTTACCATCTAATGTTATAAATTCCACAGGCTTTTTAAAAATAGTCATTGATAAGCCCATGCTTTGTGCTCCATCTTCAATTTCTGAATGTGCAAGAAATACCTGTTTTGTAATAAACATATAGGGACCATATTGGTCTGTTTTATAAATAATGCTGTCTATATAAGACTGTCTGATCAATTTATTTTCTAATAATACCTCTCCAGAAACTTTTATCGCATCCTGCCATTTAAACTTATCTTTTATAATGCGAATATATGGATCCTCCAATATTTCATACAATCCCTTTTGAGGTTTTTTCTTATGTTCCACATATTGTTTCAGAGAATTTTTTGAAAATAGCTCAATCAATTCTTCTTTAAATTTTTGTAAATTATCATTTGTCATATATTTTGATGCAATTTCTGTAATGTTCGAAATACTGACATTATTTTCATGCTTATACTTCATACATCTTTGCAAAACTTTCATTCGATCATTATCTGTAAGAATCGGATGTACTAAAATCAGATCTTTTTCATTTTCAATTACGACTGTCGAAATCACTACATTATAATCATGTGCTCTCTCATATTCTCTTAATGAACACACGTCAACTACATCTGCATCTGGGACAAGTGTCTGAATCTCACCCCATATCATATTTGCAGTACTGACTCCATTGGGACATACGATCAAAATTCTTAATCTGTTTTCTTTTTCCTGTCCTGCACTGATAAATGCGCCAAAATGTAATGTTATATACGCAATTTCACCTTCCGGAATCGGAAATCCAATTTCTTTTTCCAAATATTTACAGGTTCTTGCTGTGAGTTCAAAGAGATCTCCATACTCATTTTTTATATTATCTAACATAGGATTCGCAAGCTGTACTCCATATCGATATCGATACATTGATGTCTTTAAATGAGCTGCCAGTGCCTCTGTTAACTCTCTCTCCTTTGAGAATCCAACTCCTGCAATTCGTGAAAAAGCTTTTACAAGTATCCTGGAAAGCCATTGTGATTCTTGCCCAGATTCTTCTTCCATAAAATCTACCGGTATACTCTGCATTCTTGATCCCAGTAAATGTAATGTCAGATATAATTGTTCACTTTCTTTTAAATCTGAAAATCTTCTAGATACCATTTCATACTCTTTCGTATCCATAATCTCCATTTTTTCTTTTTTCGAAAATTCAACAACATCTGTACGATTATCAATGGTTGAAAAGAACACTGCAATAGTGTATAACGTTCCTTGTACATATTGAACATCCAACGCGTTTTCAATATCTTTTAATCTGTCCAAAAATTCTTGTACTTTTTCTGGAGCGTCTAACGGAAGAATTCCTTTCTTATAAAAATCTGCAATTGAACTAAAATAAGAAAAATAAATACTTCTTTTTCGTACAAGATCACCCTTAATGTGATACCCTTTTCCATTTTCGTAAATCAGCTGCAGCTGATATTCAGAAATGATTCTTCCTGCCTCTTTCACATCGCTTATCGTTGTATTTCTACTCACCTGACAAAAATCCATAAAATCATCAAGAAACAAATTTCTATTTCTTTGCAAAATAGAACATATAATGATCTTTACTCGTTCTGTTGGTGTAAACACATAAGCAAGTTCAGATGGTATCATCTTTAATCCTGCACGAATCATTGCTTTTTGTTCATCGTCAATTCGTATTCCCTTTTTTCGCTCAACGACTAATTCTGACAGATGTTGTGCCTCCATCCATTCATTGATCTTGCGTATATCATAATAAACACTACGCTTAGAAATATTCATTTCTTCTGCAAGTTGTGTGATCGATGTATAGCCATCTTGATATAATAAATATTTCAACATCTCATGACATCTTACATCTAAGTTATATACGATTGACATGTTCTTACCTCCTTTTGCTTTCCATATATTTATCATACCGAATCAACTCTTAAAATAAAAGTCCAAGAAATGTACAAAGAAAAAGCACAAATCTGCAGAATGTACACAGTGCAAAATTTGTACAAAACTACTCATGTTTGTGCATTTATCGTTTAGATGGATCCTGTACTTTTATTATTTTTATGCTTAAACATAAAAAAAGAAGAATGCATAACATTCTTCTTAATAAAAGAGCGGGTGATGGGAATCGAACCCACGTGATCAGCTTGGAAGGCTGGAGTTCTACCATTGAACTACACCCGCATACAATGCCCAGAGCCGGAATCGAACCAGCGACACGAGGATTTTCAGTCCTCTGCTCTACCGACTGAGCTATCTGGGCAGTTAAGTTGTTGTCTCATTTCTGCGACTTCTATACTTTATCATATTCCTCGTGTCTTGGCAAGCTTTTTTTTCAAAAAATTTTATTTATCAGCCAGATTCCTGTTTTTGTCTTAAAAATCTTGCCTTTTACGGACTCAATTGTCTCTCTAGAACTTTGTTCTTCTGCAAGATTTACTAAAAAATCTGCTTCTACAAGAATCTGATAATCAATACCGTCAATCTGATCATATGTATGGTGATGTCCGATCAAATAGCAGGCTCTGTCTGTTTTTGCTTTGTCATATTGTAAGTCTTCCAGCATCTGCTGTGCAACTGCCGGTCCTTCAACCTCTTGGTATTTTCCTGCACTACTGTTGTATTTTTCTTCGCTTATTTTGATACCGATATCATGTGTTAATGCAGCCACTTCCAGAATGTCTAAAATTTCCTTATCTAATCCTTCCTGTTCTCCGATCAGCTTTGCGTACGCGTGTACTTTCAAGAAATGCTGGATTCTCTTTGGCTGACCTTGATAGTAATCGATCATTGCTGTTGTCACTTTATTTATATCCATCTGTTAACTCTCCTTTAGTATTTTTTGAAAAAGCTGAATAATCTTTTCTTATTTAAGATCTTAATTGCTTTGTCTGCATCTTCTCCTCTTAATCCACCTGTACAAAAATCTGTCTTAACCAGATGTTTGTCAAATCCGTGTCTATGCCATTCATATGCACCATCATCTAATATGACAAAACCTTCAATCTTCTCTTCACACTTATCCAGCCAATCTTTGATCTCATCTTCTCTTCTTCCACTGCTTAGGTATTCTGTCTTATCTATGATCTTTAGGTCGTATTTCGCTAAGATGTCAACTAGAATCTGACACCAGTCCTGCACAGCATCACTGTGTTCTGCCCATCCGTATCTCCAGGATGATGATAATACGATCTTTGCTCCTGTTGCATCTACGATTGTTTTTAAATTCTTAATGTTATCCTCATCTACAGAAATCAGCTGATCATCTTCGCATTTCTCGAATAATTGCTGTGAATTCAATACTCCGTCTACGTCTAAAAAAATAACTTTCATGCCTTTGTTCCTCCTTTACCTTCACGGTAGTCAGACATGGTCTTTGATGAGTATTATACTCTCTTTTTTTTTAAACGTAAATGTATTTTAAGGTTTTTAATACCTTGTACATAAAATCCTTTTTTTTGTAAATACTATACTGGAATTCTTTACATTTCACATCAAGGAGGTTTGATTTTATTATGGGAAATAAATGTTTGGATTGTACAGCTTTAACGCTTACGATCATTGGTGCTATAAATTGGGGATTGATCGGATTCTTCCGATTTGATCTTGTTGCATTTTTGTTTGGAGATATGAGCTGGCTGTCACGAGTTGTGTATGCACTTGTTGGATTATGTGGATTGTATATGCTGGCATTTTACCGGCATTGTGGACGTGATATATAAAAGTTTCTTCTTATTAATTATACACGGAAAGAAAGGCCAGGCTATGGCATACGCCATAATCTGACCTTTTATAAATGGTGAATATACATTAAGTATAGAAACAAGCTATTTTAAAAATAGATATTTATTTACTGTGCATCCTTGATCTTCTTGATCTCTTCGATCATAACAGGAAGCACTTTCATAACGTCTCCAACGATTCCTACATTGGCTACGTCAAAGATTGGTGCATCTTCATCTTTGTTGATTGCTACAATGTATCCAGAATTCATGATTCCTGATACGTGCTGTGTAGCTCCAGAGATTCCGCATGCAATATATAATTTTGGTGCAACGATCTTTCCAGACTGTCCAACCTGATGAATCTTTGATACCCATCCGTCTTCAATGGCTGGTCTTGTTGCTCCTACAACTCCTCCTAAGAGTTTTGCAAGATCGTCAACTAATGCGAAGTTTTCTTTGCTTCCCATTCCACGTCCACCAGATACGATAACTTCTGCTTCTTCCAGGTTGATCGTCTCTGCGATTTCTTTTACACTTTCTGTGATTTTTGCTTTGATCGCATCATCAGCTACTTTTACTTCTTTGGCTACAACTTCACCCTCAGTTGGGTCTTCCACTTTCTGGAATGCTCCGGAACGTAATGTTGCTATCTGTGGTGTTGTCTTGATCTTTACATCTTCCAATACAGTTCCACCATAAAGTGGGCATGTATAGATAACTTCTCCATCTTCTGCTTTGATATCTAATACATCGGATGCACATCCTGTGTTACATTTTGCTGCAACAACTGGTGCGATATCTTTTCCATCCTGTGTTCCACCTACAAATACAGCTTCTGGATTTTCTTCTTTTACTAATTCTACTAAAACCTGAGCATATGCATCGAGATTAAACTCTTTGTAATCTTCGCTGTCGACACAGATGACCTGATCGGCTCCGGCCTTTGCTACTTCTTTTGCTGCATCTGCTACTCCACCTCCAATAACAACTGCCGTAACTTTATCGGCAAGTTTCTTGGCTGGAGATAACATTTCCAATCCAACTTTGACTGGATTTCCTTCTGCAGTTTCTACATATACCATGATATTCTTACATTCTGCCATGTCCTTTGTTCTCCCTTCCTAGAATACTTTGGCATCTGCCATCATAGCGACTGCTTTTATTGCTGAATCTTCTGGTGTTTCTTCCTGAATCTTGATTCCGGCTTCTTTCTTCGCTGGTTCATATAATTTAACGATCTGAACCTTTGCATTAGATTCTCCGACTTTTTCTTTTTCAAGATCAGCAAGATCAGCTTCTTTAATATCGCCGATTGGTTTCTTTCTTGCTGCCATTTTATTCTTGATCGTTGGGTAACGTGGGTCATATTCTGGTTTTGTGACTGTTACAACACATGGTGCAGAAGCTTCTACTGTACGGTATCCTTCTTCTGTTTCCTGTTTTGCTGTCACTTTATCGCCATCTAAAGCGATTTCTGTAATATTTGTGATCACACTTGTTCCAAGTTCTTCAGCTAACATTAAGCCACCCTGTCCAAGTGCGGCATCTGTTGCTTCTTTTCCACAGAATACAAGATCAAATTTCTGACCATTGTCCGCTTCTAATTTTGCGATCACATTTTTTAGGATATTTGCGATTCCTGTTGTGTCAGATCCTTTGAATGCATCATCACTTACTAAAAATGCATGATCTGCACCAACTGCAAGACAGTTTTTCAGAGAGTTCTTTGCACTATCTTCTCCGACACATACAACTGTTACTTCTCCTTCAGAGGATTCTTTTAATCGTGCTGCCATTTCGAGAGCATAGGTGTCAAATGCATTTACAACAGGTGTTACGTTTGCTAAATCCGGTGTTCCTTCTGCATTTAAATGGATTTCTACAGAATCATCCGGAACCTGTTTGATACATACTAAAATGTTCATAGTCTTACTCCTTCTTATGTTCTATCTTCCGATTGTGTTATTTGCTACGACGATTCTCTGAATTTCGTTACTTCCTTCGAAAATCTGGAAGATCTTAGCATCTCTTAATAATTTCTCAACTGGATATTCTCTGCTGTATCCATATCCACCGAACATCTGGATTGCTTCAGAAGCTACTTCCATTGCGATATCAGATGCATAGCATTTTGCGATCGCTGCTTCTTTGGAATGTGGTAATCCCATATCCATCTTTGTTAAAGCATGTGCAACCATCTGACGAGCTGTTTCTGTTTTGATTTCCATATCAGCTACTTTAAACTGCATTGCCTGATTTTTGATGACTGGTTTACCAAACTGAACTCTTTCTTTGGCATATGCAATACCTTCATTGATACCACGCTGTGCGATACCTGTTGCAACACATCCCATCCAAGCTCTTGCCTGGTCTAATGTCTTCATTGCGATTGAGAATCCTCTTCCTTCTTCTCCAACTAAGTTTGCAGCTGGAATACGACAGTCTTCTAATACAACATCACATGTGTTTGATGTACGGATACCCATTTTATTTTCTTCATTACCTGTGCTTAATCCTGGTGTTCCAGCATCAACTAAGAACATAGAGATTCCTTTAACACCTTTTGTTTTATCTGTCATAGCTGTGATACAGTAGAAAGAAGCGATTCCTCCATTTGTAATGAAGCATTTTCTTCCATTTAATACCCACTCATCTCCGTCTTTGACAGCTGTTGTTGTTCCTGCACTAGCATCAGATCCTGCTCCTGGTTCTGTTAAACAGAAAGCTCCAAATCCACCATCAATGATCTTCTGGCATACATGTTTTTTCTGTTCTTCATTTCCTGCGATCAGTACTGGTTTTGTTCCTAATCCACTGGCTGAGATTGTTGTTGCAAATCCTGCATCTGCGATAGCCATTTCTTCGATCAGTGCTGCAACGTCAACTCTTGATAATCCTGGTCCACCATATTCTTCTGGTACTTCTAATGAATGTAACTGCATTTCAATGGCTTTGTCATAAATTTCTTTTGGCCATTCTCCACTGACGTCGTATGCTTTACACTGTTCTTTTACTTCGTTTTCACAGAACTCGTGTACATCCTGTAATAAGTCTTTTGCTTCCTCTGAAATTAAATATGCCATCTTGATATCCTCCTAAAATAACCTTAAAAAAGCTTTGTATATGTTTTATGTTACTTGTTTATGTTTGATTAATCGTTTCCTATTAAAATTATAATTTGTAGCAGATCTTACCTGGATTTAAGATCATATTTGGATCAAAGACTTCTTTGACACCTTCCATGATCCTCATCTGAACTGGTCCGAGAGACTCTGCTAGGTAGTCCATCTTTCCATGTCCGATTCCATGTTCTCCAGAAATCATTCCACCGAATTCTGTTGCTTTTGCATATACTTTATCCATAAAGACTGCAACCTGTTTCTTAAACTCTCCTTCTTCCATGTCATTACTGCATGTATAGATATGTAAGTTACCGTCTCCAGCATGTCCAAAGCTCTTAACTCTGAAATCAGCTTCTGCTTCTAATGATTTTGTATATGTCAGGAATTCTGCAATCTTATTTGTTGGAACTACAACATCACATTCATCTAACAGTACAGTATCTGCTTCAATTGCCTCAAGTAATGCTCCGCGGACAGCCCATGCATCTTTCTTTAAGGCTGGTGTATCAGCAACTAATACATCAATTGCTCCTGCTTCTAATACTACTTCAGATGCCTGTTCAATGATATCTTCCAGTTGTTCTTCAGAATTTCCATCAAATGTTGCTAATAAATATGCTCCAATCTCTGTTCCTTCTAATTCTTTTGGATATACCTGTTTTCCTAAGAACTTCTCAGTATCCATAACAACTTCTTTTTCCATAAATTCCAGAGCCTGTGGTGCCAGATGATGCATAAAGAACTGTGGTACTGTTGCAATACAATCCTCTAAGTTTTCATAAGGAATGATCAGACTGATCACTGATTTTGGTGCTGGAATTACTTTTAATGTAAGTTCTGTGATAATACCCAAAGTACCTTCAGAACCGATCATTAAGTTTAATAAGCTGTATCCTGAACTTGTCTTTGATACAGTAGCTCCAAGTTTTACAATCTCACCTGTTGGTAATACAACTGTCATGGCACGTACATAATCTCTTGTACATCCGTACTTAACAGCTCTCATACCACCAGCGTTGGTTGCTACGTTTCCACCGACTGTTGCGAATTTCTCACCTGGATCTGGTGGATATAATAATCCTTGTTTTTCTGCATCCTGTGCAAGATCATTTAAAAGGACTCCTGATTGAATCTTCACTACAAAGTTTTCTTTGTCATATCCAAGGATCTTGTTCATCTTTGTAAGAGAAATCATAACACCGCCACCGATACTTACGGCTCCTCCTACTAATCCTGTTCTTGCACCACTTGGTGTTACAGGAACCTTGTTTTCATTACAAAGTTTAACGACAGCTGCAACTTCTTCTGTTGATGTTGCTTCTACTAAAACTTCTGGTCTAGCTTTTCCGTAGATTGCCATCTCATCATGGGTGAAATCCTCATTGATTTCATCACCCACTAAGACACGTTTTGGAGCGATCTCTTTGAATTTCTCGATCATCTCTGGTGTCACTTTGTTATACTGATACTCACTCATTTATCTTCCTCCTTAAAAGTTTATAGCTTTTTAATATCTTTTATCTTTATCATTTTCAGATCAATTTGACTCCAAAGTAGCAAACTAATCCATAGATGATAACGAATAATACGAAATATTTGATAACCTTTGTTAAGATTTCACTTTCTTTTCCTACCGTTGCTGTTGCCGCTGTCGCTACTGCGATACTCTGTGGAGAAATAATCTTTCCTGCGGTACTACCAACTGTATTTGCAGCTACCAGCCAGATCTGGTTGATATTTAATTCTGCTCCTGTACTTGCCTGTAACTTGGAGAATAGTACGCTGCTTGATGTAGAACTTCCTGTTACGAATGTTCCGATAGATCCGATCAGTGGTGCAACTAATGGATAAAAGCTTCCTGTTACACGTACGATAAAATCTGCGATAGACTGTGTCATTCCGCTGTATCCCATGATCTTAGCTGTCGCAAGCACTGCCATGATCGTAATGATCGTCTTAAACATCTGAATCACTGTCTTGCCTAAAACAACAAAGATCTCACCAACTGGACATCCCTGAATCAGTCCTCCAATAAATGCTGCGATCAAGATCAGCACTCCTGGTGTTGATACCCATGTAAATGTATATGGGCTTGCTCCCTCTCCACTATAAATTGGTACATTTGATTTGATCGCTGATAATGGATCATGAATCGCTGGTACTAATGTAGAAGTCAGAAGTAAGAACAGTAATACAAGAATGAATGGGCTCCATGCAACAAATGCATCTTTTACTGTCATCGTAGTATCATCATTATCTTCGATTTCTACATCAAATTTACTTGCCTTACCTTTCAGCATTACTTTTGCAAGGATGATCGTTACTGCCATACTGCATACAGATCCGATAACTGCTGGAAGTTCAGCTCCTACAAATTTCGCTGTCAGATATTGTGGTACTAAGAATGAAAGACCTGACATCAATGTAATAAATAAAATTTCTTTATAATCACCGATTCCTTTAGCTCCTTCATGTTTTCCTGTTATGAAAACAGTAAGGAAAGGAACGAGAATTACCATGATCGCAAGTTGTAATACAACATAAGATGCTGTCATATGTGGACTAAATCCTGTTACATTTGCTGCTGTAACCGTTGGAATTCCGATGGATCCAAATGCTACTGGTGTCGTATTGGCTACCAGGCAAACAGTTGCTGCAAAAATTGGTTCAAATCCTAATCCGCAAAGGATTCCTGCTGGAATCGCTACAGCTGTTCCGAATCCTGCCATACCTTCCATAAATCCTCCAAATCCCCATGCGATGATCAGCACAAGAACTCGTTTATCTCTTGATACAGAAGTAAGCATTTTTTTAATAAGTTCCATGTTTTTCGTATGTACGACCAAGTTGTAAGTAAACACTGCTGCCACGATAACCAGACAGATTGGCCAGATTGCCATTGCAAATCCTTCTAACCCTCCTGTCAGGACATCAATAATCTTCTGCTTCCACAAAAAAAGTGCTTCAACGGCTGTGATAATCAAAGCGATCGGACATGCTACATGACCTGCCATCTTTAATCCGCTTAATGCAATGATCAGCCAGATGATTGGAAGCATCGCTAATAAAAAGTGAATGAACATTCTAGGTTCTCTCCTTTCTTTTCAAATATGAACGGTTCCCGATATCCTATTTTTAGCGTATACGCGACATAGTAAGATTGGTCCTACCAGTTACTGTACTTATATGGTAGGACCAATCCGACAAAAAGTCAAGGGATTTTTTTTGCAAAACGATTTATTCTTTTTCTATTTTCTTTTCTTTTTTGTAGAAATTGCACAAAAAAAGCAGCATTTTTACAAACATACTATTTTCAATCCAACCATTTTAAGCCATTTGTATAAATACTGTTTTTTATTTATTTGTTAATTTTTCATCAATTTCCACAAATTTCGTATTTCGAACTATTTTACGGAGTCTTTTTCTTTCGTTATACTATTTTGATATTGCTTCCATATGATCGTGGACAATATCACTGCAATATAGTCTGTCAATGCCTGCCCATATATGACTCCGTCAACCGCATTTAAAAGATACAATAACGGGATCAGCTGAACTTTATTGGCTAGTCCCATTTGTAAAAATGTAATAAACATATTTGCTTTGAATACAATTCCGATTGCTGCAACTGGTGCATTCCCATAGACTACGAGAGTCTAGTTTAATACGATGGTTGATACACTAGATATGTGTTATATTATCTATATACT
>JAHZAT010000015.1 GCA_019423795.1 Clostridiales bacterium | reverse complement strand
GTAAAGGTGATGCAGCATTAAAAGTAGTACTTGAATTAGTTTAATCAACAGTTCAATACTGACTATATTATTTAAATTCCAAATCGACAACAACAAAGAGGTCTTATTCCGGAACAACTGGGATAAGACTTTTCTTTTTTTATGGGAAATAGTATACTATCCTTATTACGGATCAGATAGGAGAATATTATGTCCATATTGAAAATAAAAGACTTAGTTCACAAATATGTGACCTATGGAGATACAGAAGAAGACAAGCAAGAGATTGCAGCAATCGATCATATTGATATCAATGTTGAGAAAGGTGAATTTGTAGCAATCCTTGGAAAGAATGGTTCCGGGAAATCATCGCTTGCGAAGCACATCAATGGACTTTTGATGCCGACAGAAGGCACAGTATATATCAAAGGAATGGATACAAAAGATGAAAGTACCCTCTTAAAAGTCAGACAGAGTGCAGGAATCGTATTTCAGAATCCAGATAACCAGATCGTAGGAACAACGGTAGAAGAAGACACAGCCTTCGGTCCAGAAAACCTCGGAATAGCTTCCAAAGATATCTGGACAAGGATCACAGCGGCTCTTACAGGTGTGGGAATGATCGCATATAAAGAAGCAAGTCCCAATCATCTTTCTGGCGGACAGAAACAGAGAGTAGCGATTGCAGGGATCATGGCAATGGAACCAGAATGTATCGTATTAGACGAACCAACAGCCATGCTAGATCCAGAAGGCCGCAGACATGTTTTATCTCTTGTGAAAGCATTGAATAAAGAAAAGAATATTACGATCCTTATGGTAACACATCATATGGAAGAAGTAATCTTAGCAGATCGTATCATCGTGATGGATCAAGGAAAGATCATCATGGATGGAAAACCAAAAGAGATCTTTTCAAGAGTTGATGAGATGAAAACATTAGGTCTGGAAGTTCCGTACGCAACAGAACTTGCATGGGAACTAAAAAAAGAAGGTGTTAACTTGTCAGATACGATAACAACAAAGGAAGAGCTGGTGGAGGAATTATGTCAATTCGTTTAGAACATGTAAGTTACGCATATGAAGATAATTCTAGCAAGAAGAATTACGCATTAAAAGATATAAACTTAGAAATAAAAAAAGAAGAATTCATTGCAGTGATCGGACACACAGGTTCTGGAAAATCAACATTGATCCAGCATTTAAATGGATTGATCAAACCAACGTCTGGAACAATATATTTCGATGATGAAGATATATATTCAGAAGGATACCCATTACGAGAATTACGTGGAAAAGTAGGTATATGTTTCCAGTATCCAGAACATCAGCTATTTGAGACAACGATTTTAGATGATGTATGTTTTGGACCAATGAACTTTGGAAAGACAAAAGAAGAAGCAACAGAGATTGCTGTCAAATGTTTAAAAGATGTTGGATTACCAGAGAAATTATATCAAAAATCGCCATTTGAATTATCTGGCGGACAGAAGCGAAGAGTAGCAATCGCAGGGATTCTTGCAATGGAGCCAGAATATTTTATTTTGGATGAACCAACAGCAGGACTTGATCCGGTCGGAAAAGATCAGATCTTAAATCTGTTAAAGAAACTCCATGAAGAAAAGAAGATCACGATCATTCTGGTATCACACAGTATGGAAGATGTTGCAGACTATGCACAACGTGTGATCGTTATGAATGGCGGACAGGTCATGTATGAAGGAGATAAAAAAGAAGTATTTTCTCACAAGAAAGAACTAGAAGAAGCAGGACTTGCTGTACCGTTTTATCGTCAAGTATGTGAAGAACTCGCAGACAGAGGGTTCCCAATCCAGAGGGATTTATTGACATTAGAAGAAACAAAAGAAGCAATTTTAGAAGGACTAAAAGGATTGAGAGGAAAATAAAATGCTCAAGGATATAACAATTGGACAATATTATAAAGAAGACTCTCTGATCCACAGACTCGATCCGAGAGTGAAATTATTTGCAGTCTTGATCTACGTCATTACATTATTTATGCATAAAGCACCTGCAACTTATGTGATGTCACTATTATTTTTGATCATAACGATCAAGATTTCAAAGGTACCTGTAAAATATATTTTAAGAGGATTAAAAGCAATTGCAGTGATCTTATTATTCTCTGTAATGATCAATATGTTATTTATTCCAGGAAAACCAGTGATCCAGTTCTGGATCATATCAATTTCTGCAGAAGGGATCAGGACAACTATTTATCTGGGAAGCCGTCTGATCATGCTGGTATTAGGAACGTCTTTACTGACATTTACAACAACACCAAATGAACTGACAGACGGACTAGACAAATCATTGGGATTTTTAAATAAAGTTGGAGTACCAGTACATGAGATTGCTATGATGATGTCAATCGCACTGAGATTTATTCCAATCTTAACAGAAGAATTAGAAAAGATCATGAAAGCCCAGACAGCCAGAGGAATCGACTTTGAATCCGGAGGTCTGTTAAAACGAGTAAAAAGCATGGTTCCAATTATAGTACCACTGTTTGTAGCAGCAATCCGAAGAGCGAATGACCTTGCAATGGCAATGGAATCCCGTTGTTACCATGGCGGTGTTGGAAGAACTAAATTAAAACCATTAAAATACGAGAAAAGAGATAAAATTGCGTATATCGTCCTGTTTGTATTTTTAGCAGTGATGATCTATTTATCCTTTTTCAGTCCATGGAGGTAAGATACGATGAAACGAGTAAAATTAATCGTAGCCTATGATGGAACTGGTTATTGTGGATGGCAGGTACAGCCAAACGAGATTACAGTCGAAGGTGTCTTAAATAAGCATATATCAGAACTGACAGGAGAAGACATCAAAGTGATCGGAGCCAGCAGAACGGATTCAGGAGTCCACGCATTAGGAAATGTAGCTGTATTCGACACAGAAAGCCGTATTCCGGGAGAGAAGATGGCAAAAGCATTAAATGCAAGACTACCAGAAGATATCATTATTCAGGACTCCAAAGAAGTGCCATTAGACTACCATCCAAGGTTTCAGGATACAAGAAAGACATATGAATATACCTTTTACAATGCAAGATACGACAATCCCGTGACAAGCAGACATCATCATTTTGTATATGTACCACTTGATGTGGAGAAAATGAAAGAAGCAGCTTCTTATTTCTTAGGGGAACACTGTTTTATCAGTATGTGTAGCAGTAAAGCACAGGTTACATCCTATGTCAGAGAGATTTACGAATGTGATGTGACACAAAATGGCAGATATATCACAATGAGAGTCACAGGAAGTGGTTTTCTCTATAATATGGTACGTTTAATGGCAGGAACGCTTTTAGAGGTCGGAAGAGGAAAACAAGAACCACAATGGGTCAAAGAAATCTTAGCATCCAAAGAAAGAGTTACACCAGGACCAAAACTTCCAGCAAAAGGCTTGACACTAATTCAGATCGAATATCCGGAGGACCGCGAGAATGCAGAATAGCTTTATCATATTTCAGAAATTGTTAGTATTGTTTGGTTTTATGCTGATCGGATACCTAAGTTATAAGAAAAAATGGATCAGTGATGATACAAGTTCACAGATATCAGGACTGATCGTAAATATATTTAATCCTGCATTGATCATATCTGGCGTGATCGGTTCCGTTGGAAATGGAAACTGGAATCTTGTGATCATGGACCTGATCCTTGCAGTGATCTTATTTGTGGTATTGATCCTGATCAGTCCGGCATTTGTTCGTATTCTAGGTGTAAAAAAAGATGAAAGAAATATCTATGCAGTGATGCTGATCTTTTCGAATCTTGGATTTATGGGGATTCCGATCATTGAAGAATTATACGGTAGAGGAGCTATTTTTTATGTAGCACTGTATACACTGGTATATAATATTCTCTTTTACACCTATGGAATTTATCTTTTTGAGAAAGAACGTGCCATGCAGACAGGACAAAAAGCTAAGATCATATTCCACTGGAAAAAGATGATCAATCCAGGAATGGTCGCATGTCTGGCTGCGTTATTGATTTTTGCATTTCAGATCGACGCACCAGCACCTGCGGTAAGTTTTGTACAATACTTAGGAAATGCAGCAATCCCACTCTCCATGATCATTACCGGGGTATCTTTAGCGAAGATGCCGCTGATCGAAGTTTTCAAAGACATCAAGATGTATCAGTTTACATTTTTAAAGATGCTGGTGATCCCAATGATCGCAGCATTTGCGATCCGGCTGTTTCATTTAGATCTTGTTCTCTCGGGGATCATGGTATTAATGTTTGGAATGCCAAATGGAAGCATGGCAGTGATGATGGCAATCGATTATGGATTAGACAGTTCCATTTGCAGCAGAGGAATTGTGTTGACAACTTTATTATCGATCATTACATTACCAATTGTGGCATACTTGATCTGAGAAAATAAAAATTAATCACATTTTTATAGGAATTCACAAGATTTATCAACAGCTTTTCAACATACATAGGGATAATACACCCATATGTTGTGGAAAGAATTATAAAATCAAGACCATCTTGTGGATAACATCAAAAATTTATCAAAAACAACAAGAAAAAATCTTGACACACCCGGCTGCGTATTATATAATAAGAAACTGTGACATGCGAGAGAATACTACCCCAATGCCCCGGTGGGAGTATTTAATATAGACACATATGATTGATAGAAATTTTAAGGAGGAACACCATGAAAAGTTTTATGGCCAGCCCATCAACAATTGAAAGAGAATGGTATGTAGTTGATGCTACAGGACATACATTAGGACGTTTAGCATCTGAGATCGCAACAATCTTAAGAGGAAAAAACAAACCAACTTATACACCACATATCGACACAGGAGATAACGTGATCGTTATCAACGCTGAAAAGATCAAAGTAACTGGTAAGAAATTAGACCAGAAGATCTACTATCATCATTCAGACTATGTTGGTGGAATGAAAGAACAGACATTAAAAGAAAAATTAGCTAAGAAACCTGAAGACGTAATCTATCTTGCAGTTAAAGGAATGCTTCCAAAAGGACCTTTAGGAAGACAGATGATTAAGAAACTTCACGTATATGCAGGTGCAGAGCACAATCATGCAGCTCAGCAGCCAAAAGCATTAGAGATTAAGTATTAATTTTTGAAGGAGGAAGAAGCAGTGGCTACAGCAAAATATTACGGAACTGGTAGAAGAAAACACAGTGTTGCCAGAGTATATTTAGTACCTGGAACAGGAAAAATCACAATCAACAAAAGAGATATCGATGAATATCTTGGATTAGAAACATTAAAAGTAGTTGTACGTCAGCCATTAGTTGCAACAGATACAATTGACAAATATGATGTATTAGTAAACGTTCATGGTGGTGGATTTACAGGACAGGCTGGAGCAATCCGTCATGGTATTTCCAGAGCTTTATTACAGGTTGATGGAGAATTCCGTTCAACATTAAAGAAAGCTGGATTCTTAACAAGAGACCCAAGAATGAAAGAAAGAAAGAAACCAGGTCTTCGCAAAGCACGTCGTGCACCACAGTTCTCAAAACGTTAATCATACGTTACGGAAGATACGAAGAATATACAGAGCCTTTCAATGGAGAAATCTATTGGAAGGCTTTTTCCAATGATTTGGTTCGGAAAACTTAATTTCTTAGAATTATAGCGGCAAAAGATATGCTAAGCTATATTTCAAAAGCAAGAAGTGGTTCTGGTATATTTAATGCAGAAAAAATGTCAGTTTATGTACCACTAGGAACACAACAAATGTTATCTGATTATGGATATCATATTGTAACAGAATAAGATGGGAGGAAGGAAAAATGGAATTAAAAAATCTAACAAAAAAACTAACAACTCTCGCAATCACAGCCTTAATGGCAACAACATTGGTTTCAACTCAAAATGTATTAGCTGCATCAAAAAAAGCACAGAAGAAGGCGAACAAAGCCTATGCACAAGCAATCAAGAAAAACAAAGTAGCCAAATTTACAAGCTATTCATTAATTGAAGTAACAGGAGGCGGAACAAAAGAACTGGTCACTGTGAATTTAAATAGTAATGCAGAAGGCAAAGCTAGAAATTTAAATATTTATACATACAATAAAGGAAAAGTAAAGAAAATTTGGTCAACATCGGATCAAATAATTGCATATAATAAAAAACAGAAAACAATTGCAGGCTTACAGTATTCAGTATTAAGTGAAAATGGTCCTGAAAGGGAAAAATATTATATTTATAAGTATAATGGAAAGAAAATTGTAAAAAAAGCATCATATTTCTTTGAACGTGAAGGACATTTCGAAGATGAGGATGGAAATAAAGTTACAACAAATTTAGAAAAATCAGAAAAAACAGTACATAGAGTCATTGATAAAGAAATATATAGCAAAAAGGAAAAAGGAAAGTTGACATATATTTCAGAAAAACAATATAGAAGTGCAACGAAAAATGATGTACGTGTATGGGCATATAATAATACAACGAAAAAAGAGTTGATCAAAAAATTAAGAAAATAATCAACTAGGGGATATATGATAATTATTATCATATATCCCCACAGACTGTAGACAAACTAGGTGCTGGGATCATCCCAGCACCATTTTTCCTTT
>JAHZAT010000014.1 GCA_019423795.1 Clostridiales bacterium | reverse complement strand
ATTTTTCCCATTTAAAGAGTCCAAGTGTATGGTATGGCAAGATTTCTACTCTCTTGACTGTCTTTAGTCCATCGATGAAGTGTTTTAAGTCTGCTAGTCCTTCTTCATCGTCTGTTAGGTCTGGGACAAGCACATGACGGATCCACAGATCTACTCCTAGGTCTGAGACTTCCTGTGCCATTGCTAAAATAT
Source organism: Clostridiales bacterium (assembly GCA_019423795.1). Taxonomy (GTDB): domain Bacteria; phylum Bacillota; class Clostridia; order Lachnospirales; family Lachnospiraceae; genus Anaerostipes. The sequence goes on along the minus strand of JAHZAT010000014.1, from coordinate 8,992 downwards.
TGCTGTTTGGACAGCCTGTCAATTTCTTGTGTTTTTTCTCGTCCATTTCTTTTAAGTCTAAGATGACAAGGTCGGTGTATTTCATTAATTCTAACCATTTTGTATGGAATGGTTCTTCTTTTGTATATGGATTGGCAGAGGTATCCACGGCTGTGTGAATTCCTTCTTGTTTTGCCAGTTTAAAAAATTCAATTAAAAAGTCGATCTGTAAGAGAGGTTCTCCACCACTAACTGTGATCCCTCCATCTTTTCCCCAGTACATGCGGTAACGCAAAGCCCTCTTTAAGAGGGCTTCAGGCTGCCAGTCTTCACCGCAGTTTTCCTGCCAGGTCTCCGGATTATGGCAATATTTGCATCTCATCCGGCAGCCCTGCATGAAAGCGATAAACCGCACACCGGGACCATCCACAAGACCAAAAGTCTCGATGGAATGGATTTTTCCGGTTATTTTTTCATTCATAATTCTTTTCCACTAATTCAAATTACATTGTTTTATGACATGTTCTGGAAATAACGTCCATCTGCTGTTCTCTTGTTAAGTCGATGAATTTCACTGCATATCCAGATACACGGATCGTGAAGTTTGCATATTCTTCTTTTTCAGGATGTTCCATCGCATCGATCAGTTTCTCTTTACCGAATACGTTTACATTTAAGTGATGCGCTCCCTGATCAAAGTATCCATCCATGACATTTACAAGGTTATTGATTCTTTCCCCATCTTCATGTCCTAAAGCATCTGGGTTGATCGTCTGTGTATTAGAAATACCATCTAATGCCCATTCGTATGGAATCTTAGCTACAGAGTTTAAGGATGCTAATAATCCGTTCTGCTCTGCACCATAACTTGGGTTCGCTCCTGGTGCTAATGGTTCTCCTGCTTTTCTACCATCTGGCATTGTTCCTGTTGCTTTTCCGTATACAACGTTAGATGTGATCGTCAGGATAGATGTTGTAGGCTCAGAGTTACGATATGTGTGATGTTTTTTGATCTTTGCTAAGAATGTTCTTAACAGCCATACTGCGATATCATCTGCTCTGTCATCATCGTTTCCGTATTTAGGGAACTCTCCGTCGATTTCGTAATCAACAACTAATCCATCTTCATCACGGATTGCTTTAACTTTTGCGTATTTGATGGCGCTTAAAGAATCGACTGCATGAGAGAATCCTGCGATTCCTGTTGCGAATGTTCTTTCAAGTTCTGTATCCATTAATGCTAATTCCGCTGCTTCATAGTAATATTTGTCATGCATATACTGGATTAAGTTTAATGTATTTACATAAAGGTCTACTAACCAATCCATCATAACGTCATATTTCTGCATAACTTCATCATAATCTAAGTATTCAGACATGATAGGTTTGTAGGCTGGTCCTACCTGCTGTTTTGTCTTGCAGTCTACACCACCATTGATCGCATATAATAAGCATTTTGCAAGGTTTGCTCTTGCTCCGAAGAACTGCATTTCTTTACCAGTCTTAGTCGCAGATACACAGCAGCAGATTGCATAGTCATCTCCCCATACTGGTTTCATGACATCATCATTTTCGTACTGGATAGAGCTTGTACGGATAGAAATATCAGCTGCATATTTCTTGAAATTCTCTGGAAGTGCAGAAGAATATAATACAGTGATGTTTGGCTCTGGTGATGGTCCCATGTTCTCTAATGTATGCAAGAAACGGAAGTCTGTCTTTGTAACCATAGAACGTCCATCTACACCGATACCAGCAAGATCAAGTGTTGCCCATACTGGGTCTCCTGAGAATAACTGGTTGTAAGAAGGAATTCTTGCGAATTTAACCATTCTGAATTTCATTGTTAAATGGTCGATCATTTCCTGTGCTTCTTCTTCTGTGATGATTCCTTTGTCAAGGTCACGCTGAATATAGATATCAAGGAATGTAGAAACACGTCCGATACTCATAGCAGCTCCATTCTGAGTTTTGATCGCTGCTAAATATCCAAAGTACATCCACTGAATTGCTTCTTTTGCAGTTTTAGCCGGTCTTGAAATGTCAAATCCATAAATCTGAGCCATTTCCTTCATGTCTTTTAATGCTTTTTTCTGTTCTGCTAATTCTTCACGAAGACGGATCACATCATCTGTCATAACACCGCATCCGCAGTTTGCAAAGTCATTTTCTTTTTCTTCTAATAAATAGTCAATTCCGTATAAAGCAACACGACGATAATCACCTACGATACGTCCACGTCCATAAGTATCTGGAAGTCCTGTAATGATCTTGTTATGTCTTGCTTTTTTCATTTCTGGTGTATAAGCATCAAAAACAGCTGTGTTATGAGTCTTTGAATATTTTGTAAAGATTTCATGTAATCTTTCACTTGGCTCATAACCATAGTTACGACAAGATTCTTCTGCCATTTTGATACCACCATATGGCATAAATGCACGTTTTAATGGTTTGTCTGTCTGAAGACCAACGATCTGTTCTAAATCTTTTGTTTCTTCACTGATATAACCAGGTCCGTGAGAAGTTAAAGAAGATACGATGTCTGTATCCATATCAAGAACTCCGCCTTTTTTTCGTTCTTCTTTCTGAAGTCCCTGTAAGATACCCCATAATTTATCTGTTGCTTCTGTAGGTCCTGCAAGGAAGCTTGCATCTCCATCATAAGGTGTGTAGTTTTCCTGGATGAAATCTCTTGTATTGATTTCTTCCTTCCACATTCTACCTTTAAAACCTTCCCATTCTTCAAACTGTTTCATTTTGAAAACTCCTCCATTTCTTGGATCAAAATAATTTCTATTACATTTATAAGTTAGTCTAATCTAACCACTTTTATTATAGCAAAATTTTGATTGAATACAATATACCTATCTGATAAATTTTCTCGTTAAATAAATAACAAGTCTTATTTTCGGTACTTTTTTCGTACATGTATCCTATTTTTCTTTGGTAATCTGATTGAAATTTTCTTTGAGATATCATACTGGCAGCAGTCATGAAACCGTGGCTCCTGCCAGTATCTTGTTAATTGATATGTTTTTATGTCTTTTGAAATTCTAGTGATGGAATAATCTGATTCCTGTAAATGCCATTGCCATGTTGTATTTGTTACAGCAGTCAATAACGGCCTCATCTCTGACTGATCCACCTGGCTGTGCGATGTATTTTACTCCACTCTTATGTGCTCTCTCGATATTATCAAAGAATGGGAAAAATGCATCAGATCCTAAGGTAACATCTGTTAATTTGTCTAACCATGCTCTCTTCTCTTCTTTTGTGAACACTTTTGGTTTCTCAGTAAAGATATTTTCCCATGCTCCGTCTGCTAAGACATCCATGTATTCGTCTCCGATATAAAGATCGATCGCATTATCTCTGTCTGCACGGCGGATCTTTTCTTTAAATGGCAGATTCATAACTTTTGGACACTGTCTTAACCACCAGTTGTCTGCTTTCTGTCCAGCAAGTCTTGTACAATGTACACGAGACTGCTGTCCTGCTCCAATTCCAATTGCCTGTCCATCTTTTACAAAGCATACAGAATTAGACTGTGTATACTTTAATACGATCAGAGAAATCTTCATATCGATCAATGCTTCTTCAGGAATGTTTTTATTCTCTGTCACAATATTAGATAATAATTCATCATCAATTGGAAGTTCCTGTCTTCCCTGTTCAAATGTAACACCAAAGACCTGTTTATGCTCTAATGGTGCTGGTGTATAGTTCTCATCGATCTTAATGATGTTATAGTTTCCGTTTTTCTTTGCTTTTAAGATTTCCAGTGCTTCATCTGTATATCCTGGTGCGATCACTCCGTCAGATACTTCTCTCTTGATCAGACGTGCTGTATCTGCATCACATACATCAGATAAAGAAATAAAGTCACCGAATGAAGACATACGATCTGCACCTCTTGCTCTGGCATATGCACATGCTAATGGAGATAAATCTCCCATATCGTCTACCCAGTAGATCTTCTTTAAGGTATCAGACATTGGACGTCCTACAGATGCTCCCGCAGGTGATACGTGTTTGAAAGAAGTTGCCGCAGGAAGTCCTGTCGCTTTCTTTAATTCTCTTACCAGCTGCCATCCGTTAAATGCATCCAAAAAGTTGATGTATCCTGGTTTTCCGTTTAATACTTCGATTGGAAGCTCACTTCCGTCTGCCATATAGATTCTTGATGGTTTCTGGTTTGGATTACATCCGTACTTTAATTCTAATTCCTTCATTTTTCTTCTCCTTTGATCTGCTGATTGACTGATTATTTATTCTTATTTACGATTCTTGTCTCATATTCCCCTGTTGCAATATCAATATAACGTACAAATAGAGATACTTTGTTGTCTTCATTTAAGCTGTTCCAAAGTGTGTTTGTGAAATCATCGATATCTTCTTCGATTCCAACAAATTTAGGTTCTCCCTCGAAGCTTGGAAGTGGATTTCCATCATGCATATATGTATGGATAAAACGTCCTTCTCCTGCGATCGGATTCTCATATGTATATGTGTATCGGTTACAGGATTCTGGATTTCCATTATCACTCTTTAAAATGGACATTGCATAGTGGAATGTTCCGTCTGCAATCTTCATAAGACCTGAGATTCTTGGTGTGTAGTTTGGTCCGTCTGGTTCAAACTCACGGCTTCTTAAAGACTGCTCAAAAGTAAGTCCTTTTTCTCTTCCTTCATAAACAGTGTCTGTCTGATCTCCATTCGTAACGATCGTTTCATCCCCAAGAACACGGACAGGTGCATAGATGATAAGGCTTGGATCTTCTAACTTCGCTGGATCAAATGCCTGTGTGCGAATTCCTTCTCCATCTTCTACAAAAACACGGTTACGACTGTTCTCACTGCGTCCCATGATAAAGTATGCAGTCACCGCTTTCTTTCCATCTTTGGATCTTCCAATAACGATTCCACGTCCTGGATAAGCATTTTCCTTTAATTCCTGAGCAAGAGCTAACTTCTTCATTGGTCTTAAATCTCCTTTTTTGAAAATCTTAATTTATATTTCTTCTATTGTATATAAAAAATGGATTTAATACAAGAAAAATCTCATAATTACAAAATAAAGGACAGGTTTACCGAAATTTTAATTAAGCCTGTCCTTTATTTCTATCACTTTTTACATGAACTTTCTTTTTCTACCTTATGATTTATTATAACCTAAACAAAAAAAGAATGGAACACCCTATTCCTGATATCCCATTCTTTTCTAAATCGCATATTTAATTTAATAATTAAATTACATTCTCTTGATTCGTTCGATCGCTTCAACTGTATTCTCATAGTTACCAAACGCTGTAAGTCGGAAGTATCCTTCTCCGCTTGGTCCGAATCCTGATCCTGGTGTTCCAACGACGTTGGCATCTTCTAACAGATGATCGAAGAATTCCCAAGATGTCATGTTGTCTGGTGTCTTTAACCAGATGTATGGTGCATTGACACCACCAGATACTGTGTATCCTGCATCCTGTAATCCGTTAAAGATTACTTTTGCATTGTTCATGTAGTATCCAACCTGTTCTTTTAACTGAGCTTTTCCGGCTTCAGAGTAAACTGCTTCTCCAGCTCTCTGTACGATGTATGGAGCTCCGTTATATTTTGTTCCGTGACGTCTTGCCCATAACGCATGTAACTGTGTATCTCCACATTTTAAATCTTTAGGGATAACAGTATATCCTAAACGAACTCCTGTAAATCCTGCGTTCTTAGAGAAACTCTTTAATTCGATCGCACATGTTCTTGCACCTTCACATTCATAAATTGTGTGTGCAACGTTATCTTCTGAGATATATGCTTCGTATGCTGCATCATAAATGATCACGCATCCGTTTTTGTTTGCATAGTCTACCCATCCCTGTAACTGGTCTTTTGTGATTGTTGATCCAGTTGGATTGTTAGGGAAGCAAAGGTAAATGATATCTGGTACTTCGCTTGGGAAATCTGGTGCGAAGTTATTCTCTGCTGTACATGGCATGTAGATAACATCGCTCCATGTTTCTGTTGCTTTATCATATGTTCCAGCTCTTCCTGCCATAACGTTTGTATCTACATATACTGGGTATACAGGGTCACATACGGCAATCTTGTTATCCTGTGCAAAGATTTCCTGAATATTTCCAGAATCACATTTTGCTCCATCACTTACAAAGATTTCATCTGCTTTGATATCTGCTCCACGATCCTGATAATCATTCTTTGCGATTGCATTTCTTAAAAATTCATATCCAAGGTCTGGTGCGTATCCGTGAAATGTTTCTGCATGTCCCATTTCATCTACTGCTTTGTGTAAAGAGTCAATGATTGCTGGTGCCAGAGGCTGTGTTACGTCTCCAATTCCTAAACGAATAATATTTTTGTCAGGGTTTGCCTCAGAATATGCATTTACTTTTTTCGCAATTGTAGAAAATAAATAACTTCCAGGCAGTTTCAAGTAGTTGTCGTTAATTTTAAACATAAATTCCTCCTAGTTATGATATATTAATGATTCTTTGATCATTTTTGCCATTTCGATAAGTCCCACACCACTGTTCATACTTCGCTGCTGTATATATGCGTGGGCTTCGCTTTCTGTGATCTGATTGTTCTGCATCAGTAATTCTTTGACTTCATCAAGCAGACGGATTTCTTCTCTGGTACGTTGTTTCGGCCGTTGTTTCCTTCGTCTTTGCTTCTCAGAAATTTCGGTAACGATCTCTCTCGTTTTCTCGACAAGTTCATGCCCCTTAAGAGGCATCGGAAGTCCTGTCACGTTCGAATACACACAGTCATCTAAATATTGGCGAGAAGCGATCAACAGCATCTTTATCTCTCCTGAGAGGTATTCTCTTAACTCGCTGTAGATCATATCTGAGCATTTGTATCCGCAGACGACAAGCCCTTCCTCAACACCTTCCATACGTTGAACTACCTGTGCACCCGTTGCACACACAGCGGTTACTTCAAAACCGCTTCTTACCAGAAGATTTCTGATACTTCTGGCGACTTCTGTTTTCGGGAATAAAACGATGACGTTTACCAAGCTTCTCACCTCCCGTATCAAGTATCTGTCAATCATTAGATCTTATATAAATAACGATCGACTTCCCATTGTGATACGAACTGTTGGTAAGATTCCCATTCAGCACTCTTAGCTTCCACATATTTATTAAAGATATGATCTCCTAAGAGTTCTTTCATATAAGTGCTTTGTTTGAAAATCTCAAGAGCTTCTTTCATATCTCTTGGCAGTGTATTGATTCCTGCTTTTTGTTTTTCTCCCTCAGCCATCTCATACTGATTCTTCATGGAACCCTTTCCAGGGGTTAATTTGCGCTTGATCCCATCTAATCCTGCTGCAAGGCTGACTGCCAGTGCAAGGTAAGGATTGGCTGCAGAATCAGGACTACGAAATTCAAGTCTTGTTCCGCTTCCACGGGCTGCCGGTACTCGAATGAGCGGGCTTCTGTTTGACGGTGACCATGAAACATCAACCGGTGCCTCATATCCTGGTACGATTCTCTTATAAGAGTTGACCAGTGGATTTGTGATCAGACACATCTCATTTGCATGTTCCATGACTCCTGCCATAAAATAGAAAGCTTCATCACTGATCCCAAGTTCATTCTTAGAATCAGCGAAAATGTTCTTTCCATTCTTCCATAAGGACATGTTAAGATGCATTCCAGAACCATCCACTCCTGTAATTGGTTTTGGCATAAAACTTGCATAAAGTCCATGTCTTTTGGCAATATATTTTACGATAAATTTAAATGTGAGGATGTTATCGGCCGTTCTTAAGGCATTGTCGTACTTAAAGTCGATCTCATGCTGTGCAGGTGCAACTTCATGATGAGATGCCTCGATCTCAAATCCCATATCCTCAAGATTCAAGATCATATCTCTTCTGGCACTTTCTCCAAGGTCTAATGGAGCTACATCAAAATATCCGGCTTTCTCATGAGAAACCGTCGTTGGGCGGCCTTCTTCATCTGTGTGGAATAAGAAAAATTCACATTCCGGACCGACGTTAAATTTATACCCCATCTTCTGGCACTCAACCATCACACGTTTTAGTACATTTCTTGGATCCCCTTCAAATGGGAGTCCATCCTGACCATATACATCACAGATCAGTCTTGCCACACGGTTTCCTCCCGCATTCCACGGGAAGATCGCAAAGCTGTCAAGATCTGGATATAAATACATATCAGATTCTTCAATACGGACAAATCCATCAACACTGGATCCATCAAATGTACACTTGTTATCTAATGCTTTCTCAAGCTGTCTTGCGGTGATCGCGACGTTCTTCATTGTTCCGAACAAGTCAGAAAACTGTAGTCTGATAAATTCTACATCGTTTTCTCTGACGAGGTCTATCACATCTTGTTTTGTGTATCGACCCATAACATCACTCCTTCTTACTTCTATTAAATCTGTGCGATATCAACTACGCTGAGCTGATCTCTGTTTCCTGTTTCCAAACTAGTCAGCAGAGCATCTGCCGTATCAAGACTTGTAAGGCATGTTACTCCTGTTTCGATCGCGTAACGGCGGATCAGGAATCCATCTTTGCTTCGACCTACACCCTGTGATGGTGTATCAATGACTAAATCAATTTTATCATCTAAAATGAGATCTAGCAAGTTTGGAGATGGTTCTTCTAATTTATTGATTGGTTTTGCATGAACTCCAGCTTCATTTAAGACTCTGCATGTGCTCTTTGTTGAGAAGATCTCATATCCTAACGCTTCAAATCTATGTCCGATATCGATCGCATCGATCTTATCAGAATCCTTGACTGTTAAGATCATCTTCTTATATTTTGGAAGATTGACTCCAGCTCCTAAGAACGCTTTATATAATGCTTCATGGAAGTTCTTAGAAATACCTAAGCACTCACCTGTAGATTTCATTTCAGGTCCAAGGCTGATCTCTGCTCCTCTTAATTTTTCAAATGAGAAGACAGGTTTCTTCACTGCATAGTATTCAGATTCTTTCTGAAGTCCTGGTTCATATCCAA
>JAHZAT010000013.1 GCA_019423795.1 Clostridiales bacterium | reverse complement strand
ATTTTTTATCATATACTCAAAATCTACAGTTGGCCAACTTACAAAATTAAAATTTTTCTTGTGCATAAATAGATATATTCCCATTCACCCCATAAGCAATCACACAGACAATAACAAACAACACCATATCAGCTCCTCCAAACACTTCCAATCCGATCATGATCGGTGCGATCAGTGTATTTGTTGCGCTTCCAAAGACTGCTGCATATCCTAGCGCTGCACATAACATTGGTGGTAATCCAAGTAGACCTCCAAGAATCACTCCAAGAGATGTTCCAATCGAAAACAGTGGTGTAACTTCTCCACCCTGAAATCCGATTGCCAGTGTAAAAATCGTAAATAATAACTTTAGGAACCAATCATAACTATAGATTGTCTGTCCTGCGAATCCTGCTGAGATTATATTTGTTCCAAGTCCACTATATCTTGATCCGTGAATAATAAACAATAATGCTGCTAATGGAATTGCCATAACTCCGATTCTTAAATACTGATTCATGATCGTTTCTCCCATGAATACTTTTAACTTACTTAATGAAAAAGAAAACAATCTTCCAGTCAGTCCAAATAAAATTCCAAGTATGATTACTGATATGATCGTTTTTGTACCAGTTAAATTTATGGTATTTTTAATCGCAACTGAAAATTTTTCTAACCCCAGGCTATGAGATGTAAATGCTGCTATATATGCAGACGCCAATGCTGGCAGTAGTGCTTCATAATCCATTTTCCCGATTACGATTACCTCGATTGCAAAGAATGTTGCACTTAATGGTGTCTGAAATAACCCTCCAAATCCTGCTGCCATACCGATGACTAACATTATTCTTCCATTCTCTGGGAAGTTTAATTTTCTTCCGAGTGCATGAGACAGGGTTGCTCCGATCTGAACTGCAACTCCTTCTCTGCCAGCACTTCCTCCGAATAGATGCGTTAACCATGTTCCGATCATTACTAATGGAATTAGTAGTAATGGGATGGCATCTGTTTTTTGCTGGCCAACTTCGAAAATGAGTTTCATTCCTTTTAGACTTAGTTTACTGAATACGTAATACATTGCTGTGATTACCAGCCCAGCAATTGGCAGGAATGGCAGTAAATATTGATAATGTATGGTCCTGAACTCTGAGATTGCGATCAGCACTCTTCCAAACAAGGCATCGATCGCACCTACAATAATTCCTACAACGATTGCCATGATGATATATTTTAGCAGTTGTATAATATAGTCTTTCTTTTGCATTTTCCTAAAATCCTTTCTTTTTTATATAATCCAAACATCAAAAAAGCTGATAACCCCTGTGTTCATTACACAGAAGTCATCAGCTTAATAAGCGGTTTCGAATCTCTTCGAGGGAGAACTTCATTCCCTTTCTCTTTTGTTAAGATAGCATATTTTTTATTTTGTGTCAATTTTGTAATTTATTCTAATATTTCTTTTACTTCTGATTCTTCAATATTGTATTTTTCTGCTTCATCCGCTTAATCACCTTAAGCCTCGTAAATTCCTCCCTCTCCTTCTCTTCCAACTCATTCGAAATCTTATAAACCAACCCGGTATAAGTCGGAATCGTAATATTCTTCAACGCATTTGCCCTCTTCTGCGTTTTCTTAATACTAGTTGCTAAACGATACGCCGCATTTTCAACCATTGACAATTTAATTGTCAGATCCTTCACCTGCCGAAACGCTTCCCTGGCAACATCAATTGATTCAAATGTCCCATCCATCGCATATGTCAACTGATTCTCATGTGCATCATATTTCACATGTGGAATCTCTGTTCCCATGATACTTCTTGTCTGAATCTGTATCGAGTCCTCGATCGGAACTGTATAGGCAAGTTCTTCTACCTTACTGATCCCATGCTGGATATTCGCCCTCTGAAGGCATGCATACGCTCTTGTAAATGTTGTATCAATCTCTTCCTGAATATCTTTCGCCTCATCGATCAGATCCATCAGCTCACGAATCAGGATATTTCTTTTTTTATCCATCAGATCGTAACCCTGTTTTGCCAATGTAAGAGAGTTCTTGGCTGCGATCAGATTTCCTTTGGTCGGGAATTCTCGTGGGTCCATAATCTCACCACCTTTAGCTTTCCTGCTCTTTTGGCAGGTATTTATCGATGATCTTCGTGTCGATTCGATCCAATTCTTCTCTTGGCAGGATCTTTAATAATTCCCATCCAAGATCCAATGTTTCGATCATGGAACGGTTTTCTTCCGGCCCCTGACCGATATATCGTTCCTCAAATGCCTTTCCAAATTCCAGATATTTTTTATCAATTGGGGATAACTCATCTTCTCCGATAACAGATGCTAAGTTTCTTGCTTCTCCCACTTTCGCATAAGCGGAAAATAACTGGTTTGCAAGATCCTGATGATCTTCTCTTGTGTATCCTTCTCCGATTCCATCTTTCATCAGACGAGAAAGCGATGGCAAAACACTGATCGGTGGATAAATGGACTGTCCGTTTAAATTACGATCCAGTACGATCTGCCCTTCTGTAATATAACCAGTTAAGTCAGGAATTGGATGAGTGATATCATCATTTGGCATAGTTAAGATTGGTAACTGTGTGACCGAACCTTCTGCTCCTTCGATGATTCCTGCACGTTCGTATAATGTTGCAAGTTCACTGTACAAATATCCTGGATATCCTTTTCTGGATGGAATTTCTCCTTTCGATGAAGATACCTCACGCATCGCTTCCGCAAACGATGTCATATCTGTCAAGATAACTAAGATATGCATATTACAGTCAAATGCAAGATATTCTGCTGCAGTTAAGGCTACTTTTGGTGTGATCAATCGTTCTACAACTGGGTCATTTGCAAGATTCAAGAACATACATACATGATCTGCAACACCACTTTCCTCAAATGTCTTCTGAAAGAAATCCGCAACATCATGTTTGACACCCATTGCTCCAAAGACTACCGCAAATGGCTCATCTGAACCATCTCCTAAGGATGCCTGTTTTACGATCTGGGCTGCCAGCTGATCGTGTGGAAGGCCGTTTCCTGAGAAGATGGGAAGTTTCTGTCCACGGATCAGTGTTGTTAATCCGTCAATTGCTGAAATACCTGTACGGATATAGTTTCTTGGATATTTTCTGCGGACCGGATTTAATGGAAGGCCGTTGACATCTCGTTTGACATCGGTGATCAGTGGTCCTAATCCATCGATTGGTTTTCCGATTCCGTTAAATGTTCTCCCTAGCATATCTGGTGCAAGAGAGACTTCCATCGGGTGTCCAGTTAATTTTGTTCTTGTATTATCAAGAGACATATTTTCCGTTCCCTCAAATACCTGAATCACCGCTTTATCTTCGTATAATTCAATGATCCTTCCGATTTTTTTCGTTTTTCCATCAACCGTAAATTCGACGATCTCATCAAAAAATGCGTCCTGTACTCCTTCCAGAATGACAAGCGGACCTTTGATGCTACTTAGTCCTAAATATTCAATTCCCATAAAATGACCGCCTCCTTATGCATTCTTTTCCAGTACTGCGTCATAGAAATCATCAATCTGTTTACGGTAGAGATCCAGTAATTGCAGATTGTCATTCGGAACATCGTATTTGATCGCAATGACTTTCTCAAAGATCCCTTCTGCTTTTAGCACGCTCATTGGCATTCCTCTCGCTACAAGTTCCCTGCTCTTTTGATACAGATATAAAATAACTTCCATCATTTTAAATTGCTTCTCCATGGACACGCAAGTGTCATCTTTATGGAAAGCATTTTGCTGCAGAAATCCTAATCGGATCACCCTTGCGATCTCTAACGTTAATTTCTGATCATCTGGAAGAACATCCCCACCGATCAGTTTTACGATCTCCATCAAACTACTTTCCTGATTTAAGATCGCCATCAGACGATTTCGATAGTCCACAAAATTGGGGGATACATGATCTCTGTACCAGCCGCCGAGATCTGTCAGATATTCACTGTAACTCGTTAACCAGTGAATCGCTGGAAAATGTCTTGCGTAAGCCAAGGATTTATCAAGTCCCCAGAAGCAACGGACAAATCGTTTGGTATTCTGTGTAACTGGCTCTGAGAAATCTCCTCCCTGCGGAGATACTGCACCGATGATCGTTACAGAACCGTCCATTCCATTTAAGTTGTGCATCATTCCAGCTCTCTCATAAAAAGCTGATAATCTGGAAGCTAAATATGCCGGAAATCCTTCTTCTGCTGGCATCTCTTCCAGACGACCGGACAATTCTCTTAACGCTTCTGCCCATCTTGAAGTAGAATCCGCCATGATCGCGACATCATATCCCATATCACGGTAATATTCTGCCAACGTAAGTCCTGTATAAATAGATGCTTCACGTGCTGCTACCGGCATATTGGATGTGTTGGCGATCAGTGTTGTTCGGTCCATCAATGGATTACCACTCTTTGGATCAACTAATTCTGAAAATTCTTCCAATACCTGTGTCATCTCATTTCCACGTTCCCCGCATCCGATATAAATGATAATATCCGCATCGGACCATTTCGCAATCTGATGCTGTGTCATTGTCTTTCCAGTACCAAAACCACCTGGAATTGCCGCAGTTCCACCTTTAGCAATCGGAAACATTGTATCCAGTATTCTCTGGCCTGTTACCAGTGGCACACATGCCGGAATTCTGTCGTGAACAGGTCTTGGAACCCTGATTGGCCATCTCTGGATCATTGTTAACTGTTTTTCCGTTCCATCGTCCAATCTTAACGTGATCATATGATCCTTGATCGCATGTTCTCCATCAGATGCCACAAAGGTAACCGTTCCTGTAAGATCTGGCGGCACCATGCATTTGTGTACGATGGCTCTTGTTTCCTGCACTTGGGCATAGATATCACCACCATGAAGAACATCTCCTTCATTGACAACTAATTTTGTGTCCCACAATTTCTCCATATCAAGTGAATCTACGCTGATACCTCTTGTGATAAATACACCTGCATTTTCTGCGATTCTCTCTAAAGGACGTTCAATTCCATCAAAAATGTTATCAAGGATTCCGGGCGCTAATGTGACGGATACTGCCTCCCCGCTTGCTTCCACGATCTCGCCCGGTTTTAATCCTGATGTTTCTTCATATACCTGAATCGTCGTACGGTCTTTATCCAGAGAAATGACTTCTCCAACTAATTTTTCTTTGCCGACATAAACCATTTCTGACATCTTAAATCCAGTATTTCCAGCCAGATAAATGACAGGTCCGTTGATTCCATAAATTGTTCCAGTCTTACTCACCTGTCACACCCCCTTTAAAGGTAAATTCTTCGTATTCTTTCTCCAAAGCACCTGAAAATGAATGATCGATCAAGATATTTCTTCCCGGAATAATCGAACGGATTCCTCCAAGAAAATCTTCTTCGCTGACTGTTACTGTCATTCCAGTTCGTTTTTCGAGGAATTCTTTTTTGTCCTCATCCGAACTGTTAATATAGATTGTCAATGGATTCCCATCTGCGAATCTCGCCGCTTTTGCAATATAGGATACAAGTAATTCTTTATACGCTTCGGTTTTCATGTATTCTTCTGCCATTTCCCGGACTTCCTCAAACAATTTATTTTTTAATTCATTCTGCACTCGGCTTAATTGTCTTCGAAGTTTTAGCTGCCCTTTGGATGTTACTGTATTTAACTGCTGCCTTGCCGATGCTGTTTCGGTCTTGATCCTCGTATCTGCCTGCATCACAGCTTCTTGTTTATGTGTTTTGAACACGCCTTCCAATGCCTTCTGATGCTGATCTATGATTTCATTTCCTCTGGCTCTTGCTTCTTCCATGGCAGCTTCTCTGATATGTGAAATCTTTTCTTCTACTGTCAATGTTGTCACCTTCCTTCTACAGCCGGCTTACAATTTCAATCCAATCGCCTCATTGACATAAGACGTGATAAAATCTTTCTTCCGTCCAGTTCCGTGCCTGTCAGGAATCTCGATCAGAAGCGGCATTTTCCGCTCCAGCTTGATCTCGTCGATCAATTCTGGAAATTCTCTTCCAAATTTCTCTGTCAAAAGCACGATCCCAATCTCTGGATCACTCATAGCTTTCTCGATCGTTTCTTTTAATTCATCTCTTTCATGAACTACGATCCCATCAACCCCGGCTAACCGCATTCCTGTCAATGTATCTAAGTTATCGCTGATCAAATACATCTTCATAACTATCACTTCCTGATCTATCCAAGTTTACCAATGATCATAAATGAAATGATCAATCCATACAGACATACACCTTCTGCCAGACCTACGAAGATCAGTGATTTACCTAAGGCACTTGGATCTTCACTGATCGCTCCTAAAGCTGCACTTGCGGCACTCGCTACGGCGATACCACCACCAACACAAGAAAGTCCTGTTGATAATGCTGCTGCCAGATATCCAAGTCCTGTAGCCATTCCTGCATCAGAACCTGATTGTGCTGCCTGTACCGGATTTGTGACAAACATCATCACTCCGGCGATCACAATGATCCCGAAGAAGAAAAAAGCGTTAAATGCAATACTTCGTTTATAACGTTTCTTTGTTCTCTCTCCATGAAGAAAATAACCAAATGGAATAAATATACTTAAGATTAATGCTGCGATGATCGCTAATTTGATTGCTAATGTCATAACCGATACCTCCTAATTTTCCTTGCCTGCATGATTGTCATACGGATGGAATTCTCTTCCTGATCCCGTATAGAAACGACTGAACATTTCATAATATTCCAGACGCAATACCTGAATTCCGACAACCAGACCTTCTAGTCCACACACGATAATATTTCCAAGAACAATGATGATCCAGTTTGGATTTCCTGCTCCATCTGTGATCCCTCCGAGCATCAGAACAACTTCCATCATAGCCGCATGGCTCACTGCAAATGCCCCGATACGCACAAATGAGATCGTGTTAGAGAAGAAACTTAACATCGTCTCGAACAATTCAAAAAATCCCTGCACCAGAAACATTCCAACGCCGCCTTCTGCTTTTGGTTTCTTTCCTTCCACAAGCTGTCCTAATGGTTCTTTTAATAAGAACATGATCACTGGAATTCCAAGGAAAATGATCATCATGATATTTCCTGGTGTTTTATGACCTGTCATATAAAGCACGATCGTTAAGACAAGGAATCCATAAAATACAAGTCCTGCAACTCCATTTGGACTAAAAAATAAATTTTCTTTATCCCCTCGTTTCTTTGCATTGATGATCTGAAATACCATCGCAAGCAGGATCAGTGCCATACCAAATGCAACTGCCACGATAAATACAGTATTTAACTGCCCAACAAACGGTAATTTCATCATCGCATGCATTGGCGATAACCACATTGGTTTAATGATCGTTCCTTCAAATCCAAAGAAGCTTCCAAACATAAAGCCAAAGAATGTAGAAAAAATTCCTGCAACAGAAATGATTCCTGCTAGATTCCATTTCTTGATCTTATATAGTAATCCCCCGCCGATAAACAAACACAATCCCTGACCAACATCCCCAAACATCGCTCCAAAGATAAAGGTATAAGTCAGTGCCACGAAAATGGTTGGATCCATCTCATCATGGGATGGCAGTCCATACATTCTGATAAACATTTCAAATGGTTTGAAGAATTTGGGATTCTGTAATTTCGTTGGTGGATCACCGAAGAATTTTTCTCTTCCTTCTTCAACAATGATCGTGATCCTATCATCATCTTTTGTCTCCTCAATAAATGCCTGTGTATCTTTTTCACTCATCCATCCACAGAGAATGTAGTAATCTTCCTGTTCTTCATTTTCCATACAGGCTGCCATTTTACGCACATCGAAGTTATTGGATAATTCTTCTAACTTATATCTCGCTCCTCGAATCTTCTTTGCCTTGACTGATAAGAAATCTTTCATCTGTTTCTGGACATTTTCGATTTCTTTTTCAATCTCATCGATCTGATTTCTTAAATTCCTGCAAATCTCTGCCGGCATTCCTTCGTAATCGTCTGGAAGTGCGATATTTTCAAAATGCAGAGATTTAAAGGTAGAATCAATCTTTCCCATCTCCTTATGTGCCGCAAAATAACATCCATACACATAATTTTCATTTCGGATTCCTTCTAAAAAAATTGCATTGAGATCATCGAATAAATATTTTTCAAGTTTCTGATAATACTCTACGTTTACTCGTCCGAATCTGACTTTCATATATTGATAGCCATAAACTTCTTTTAAATTTAACTCTAAAGGCTGAAACGGTTCAAGTTCATGAAGTTTTTCTAATAATTCTTCTTTCTGCTTCTTTAACCGGTCTTCCCTTGCCTTAAGGTCCAGATAATCATGATTGAGATCCCTGATCATTGTCAGGATCTCATCTGCCGTAAGAGATGTATCCATCTCTCCTTTTGGCTGTGCAAGCATCAATACATACTGTTCCGCTTTAGAAAGCGGTTCTTTGTAAGGATTCACATCCATAAACGGCATGAGGTTATCTGTCGTCTTCAATTCTGTGATCGCATTTTCCAGCTGCATTTCGTATTTGGAAAGATAAGATGCACTTACCCTGTCAATATCAGTTCTCGGACCGGAAATGCTTAAGAATTTCATCTTTACGATCATGATGCATTACCTCCTTGACGTCGTTGTTGTCTCACCAAATACTGTAATGTCTCTCGTTGTGATAATCCGTAGCGGATACATTCCAGTGCCGTGGTGATCTTATAAGTCTCTTCCTCCTTTAAAAATAAATATTGTTGTATACTCGCCAGAGAATATGGGTGGTTTCTGTAAGCGATCGTTAGGATATGTTCTACACATTCATTTACCACGCTTTCCATCTGCACCTGTTCTCCGAACTCATATTTCTTTCCGTAATAAGTTTCATTTAATCTTCTTTTGAATTCTTCCACTGATGGCGCTTCGACCAGATCTTTAAATTCCTGATTCGAAAGTTTATGTTGAATCGGAATTAACAATGTGTAAATATCTGGTGCAAGCATATGGTAATATTTCTTTGCTCGGTAAATCCATTGAAGATTTAATAGATCGATCTTTGCTCCTAATTCTTTAGTCAGCATTTCCTTATCTTTTTTATCCCAATTTCCCTTGCGTTCTTTCCACATCATAGAAAAATAATATAAATCCAATGCCAGTTCATAATCCGCTAATGTCGATGCCCCTGACTGTCGGATTCTTGACAGTGGTGCGTAATATTCTGTATTCTTCAGGTAATCTACCAGATGATCAATATTCTTTGCCGTCACTAGCTGGTCAATCCGTATCTTTGAATATTTATCAAAAAATGGCTTTTTGTAATTCAGATCAAATGGTACATTACTGTGATTAAATACAATTCTTAAGCAATATCGAACCAAATCTACTTCATACCGCTTCATAAAGATCTTTAAAAAATCTTTTTGCTGCATATCTGCGAAACGATAAAGTCTTGTGTAATCATCATATAATGACTGGATCAGGACTTTTTCAATATTACCTCTGTGATACAGTGATTCATCCATCTGTGTGATAAATTTTCCGTACGATTTTGTCTGTTTCAGATATTCAATGATATCTGTCACTGTATCCATAGAAGCCAGCTGTTCATAATCCTGTGGTTTTAAAAGCTTTGCACGCATTGCTGCGACTTTCGTCACAATTCCGCTGTAGCGCATCACATCTCTCAATGCTATCGCCTCCTATACTTTGATCACCCGCTGTAATATCTGTTTTGCATATTCGCTGTGATGTTCTTTGAAGTCTTGTTTTAAAGATTCTATTTCATTGTTATTCTGTTCTTCTTGTTTCTTTAGAAGTTTTTCCATGTTTGTTGCAAGATCCGACTGAATCTTTAATATCTTTTCGTTCGTCTCCTTTTCCATATCTGCATCAAATGCATCCCTCTTTTTCTGCATCTGCATTTCCATCTGATGCTTTTGTTCCTGCGCATTATCTACGATCGCACGTGCTGTCTTTTCGATCTCTGAAAGTTTCTCTGCTATTCTTTCCATCAGTAAAACCTCCTTTCATACCAACCATTGTAGTCCTTTCTATTTATTTTTGCTAGTATTTTATCTGTTTTTTTACATGTTTTTAGCAATTATTCACAATTTTTTGACAGTTTTCATGCAATGTTTTACAATCTGTTGTATTATTATTTAAAATGATCGATCTTCCCACAATAATTCGCGATCGTCTTGATCAACACCTCAGATTCCAACGGTTTTGCCAAATGCTCATTCATTCCCGCTTCCAAAACTCTCCTACGATCTTCCGTAAATGCATTCGCTGTCATCGCAATGATCGGAATATCTCTGGCATTTTCTTTATTGCTCCATCTTATATATCTCGCTGCTTCTAATCCATCCATCACCGGCATCATCACATCCATTAAGATAATATCAATTTCTCCTATTTTCGATTCTTTGAAAATTTCCAATGCCTCTTTTCCATTAAATGCCTTAATTACATTCGCCCCGGCACTCTCCAGAACAAATTCTGCAATTTCCATATTCAATTCATTATCTTCGGCAAGCAGTACATTGACACCCTTGATCGATGCTTTTTTTATCTCTTTTGTCTTAAGTTCTTCGTGCTTTATATTCTGATCGATCTGGAATGGAAGCTCAATATAAAACGTCGTTCCCACACCTTGTTCGCTCTCAAATGAGATTGTTCCTCCCATTTTCTCTACAAGACTTTTTGTGATCGACATCCCAAGTCCTGTTCCACCATAAACCGTTCGTGCGCCTGCTTTTTCCTGTGCAAATGGCTCATAGATTGTCTTTTGGAATGATTCACTCATTCCAATTCCAGTGTCTTCACATTTAAATCGAATATTAATAGTATTGTCATCTTTCTGAATTTCATTAAATTCTATGCAGATCTCTCCATTATTTTTGTTATATTTGATCGCGTTTGTTAAAATATTCATCACAACTCTTTTTACATGCACTGGACTTCCGATCAAATCTTCATGAGTCACATTATATTTATGTACAACTATATTGATTCCTCTCTCTCTAGCCTGTTTTTCAATAACCGTTCGAATCTCTTGAAACAATTGAAAGAAATTAAAACTCCTTCTCTCCAGGATCACTTCTTCAGATTCCAGTTTCCCCATATCTAAAACTTCATTGATCAATTCCAGCAAGAATCCAGATGCTTCCCATATTTTTTTACGGCATTCTTCCTGTTTTACCAAATCATTTTTGTAGTAATCACCAACTTCTACCATTCCCCGGATTCCATTGATCGGAGTTCTGATATCATGGCTCATTCTTTGCAGAAATTCTGTTTTGGCAATATTGGCTTTCTTTGCCTCTCTTGCTGATTTTTCTAATTCTTTTTTATACTCTTCTTCTCGTTGTTTCTGAATGCGTTCATATTGTTGATTGGATCTTGCTTTGATCGTCATTAAGATTGCCACAAAAATTCCATATAAAATAACCGCTATTCCAATGTTACTCGTCAATGTTTTTACAAGATTCCTGT
>JAHZAT010000012.1 GCA_019423795.1 Clostridiales bacterium | reverse complement strand
CGTACCGAGCGAGGTTTCAGCAGGGGAAATTCATGGGGACGACAGCACCATACGGATATGTCAAAGACCCCGCCGACCATAATCACCTGCTGATAGATGACAAGGTTGCCCATGTGGTAAGGGAGATATTCGACCTTGCATTAGCGGGCAACGGAATCGCCAAAATCCGCAAGCACATCAACAAACAGCATATCCTACGCCCTGCCGCTTATGCAGTGGAGCAAGGGGCAACAGGCTATGAGCGGTACTTTGAGGGTAACGAGGAAAACCGTTATATTTGGAGCGAGAACAGCGTAAGGGGCATTTTAAGAAGCCCGATATATGCGGGAAACCTTGCAGGCTACAAGCGGATTGCCGCCAACATGAAAAGCAAGAAACGCCCCTCTAAGCTGCCCGAAGAATGGGAAGTGATACCAGACACCCATGAGGGGATAGTCACGCAGGAGGAATTTGATACCGTACAGCAGCTTATTACAAGCCGCAGATTACCAGAAAACAAGGGCGGCTTTGAGAACATCTTTGCAGGCGTTATTAAGTGTGCGGACTGCGGCTATGCGATGCGGGCTATGAGTGCCAACAGGAGGAAACGCCCCGACATCATCGACTGCGTACAATATTCCTGCAATAATTATGGCAGATACGGTAATATCATGTGTACCGCACACAGCATTGAAGCGAGGGACTTGTTCAACGCTGTCCTCACCGACATCAACCGATTTGCGGATATGGCGGTCAATGATGAAAAGGCGGTGAGGGCGATTGAAAAGCGGCTCACGGAAACAGACCATAGCAGGGCAAAGGCACTGGAAAAGGAGCAGAGAAAGCTGAACAAACGCCTTGCGGAACTGGACAGGCTGTTTTCTTCCCTTTATGAAGATAAGGTGATGGAGCGTATTACGGAGCGGAATTTTGAGATGATGTCGGGGAAATACCAGAAAGAACAGCTTGAAATTGTAGCAAGGCTGAAAGAGGTAACGGAAACGCTAGGCGACAGCTATGAGAAGTCGCAGGGTGTCCGTGATTTCCTCTCCCTAATCCGCAACTATCAAGGAATTAAGGAACTGGACGCAACCATCATAAACGCACTCATAGACAAGATACTTGTTTCGGAACGTGAGAAACTTGCAGACGGGACAGTAAGACAGGAAATCAAGATTTATTATAAATTCATCGGCTTTGTCGGTGAATTACATATCACACCGACAAAGCGGTGGACTGCGTTAAAGCCTAAGAATTGTACGGTGTGCGGTGTTGAATATGTTCCCCGCTCTGGCATATCGAAGTATTGTCCTGCTTGTGCCAAGAAGATACAGAGGGAGAAATCAAACGAGAGCAAACGCAGGAGCAGGGAGCGAAACAGACAGGCATGTATTGAACTGTCCGCAAAAAATGACCGACTGATGTTGATCGCAGAGAAACAGGCGGAACAAAAGTCGTTAAAAATGAATCTGATATTTGATAAGACCTTGCCAGCGTATCTGATCGGTGATGTGATACATATCAAACAGATTCTTTTGAATCTGATCAATAATGCAGTAAAATATACCAAAGAAGGTCAGATTGATATTAAAGTCAGTAAAAATGAAGAAGAAACGAAGCTTATTTTCGAGGTAAAAGACACAGGAATCGGAATCAAAGAAGAAAATTTGTCCGTTTTGTTTGATGCATTTATGAGAGTAGACTCTAAGAAAAATAAGAAGATCAAAGGAACCGGATTAGGACTTGCAATCGCAAAACAGCTGGCAGAACAGATGGACGGTATGATCTGGGTAGAAAGTGTATACGGCAAAGGAAGCAGTTTTTTTGTGCAGCTTCCAATGAAGAAGGTATCTGATGGGAAGATTTCCAATGTTGAATGGAAGGAAACGGATGAACGAAAGAGAAGATCATTTGTTGCACCGCAGGCAAAGATTTTAATTGTAGATGATAATCCGGAAAATCTCATGGTGACAAGATCACTTCTGAAGCGTACAGCTGTGTTTGTGGATACAGCAGCCAGCGGAGAGGAATGTGTCCACAAAGTCAGGCAAAATATATATGATCTGATATTACTTGATTATATGATGCCGCAGATGGATGGGATCGATACGATCAGGGAATTAAAGAAAGATGTACAATTTCATATTCCAGTGATCGCTTTAACTGCTGATGTGACGAAAGGAATTGAACAGACATTTTTAAGAGAAGGATTTTGTGCGTATCTTTCAAAGCCGGTGATGTGGAGCAAATTAGAAGACCTGCTGATGAAATATTTGAGAGATGATCTTGTATTTATTCGTGAGGATCTGAAAGAAGAACAAAAGATCAAAGATGAAGAATTTAAGCAGCTGAAGGGGCAGCTAAAAGAAAATGATATAAAGATTGAAGAGGGGCTTAGACTTCTGGATGGAGACTTTATGCAGTATCGTAAACTGATGGAATTCTTTATGGAGTACCAGGAAGAATATATGAGACAGATGCAGCAGTTGATGACACAAAAGGAAGTGAAAGTCGATGAGATCACAAGGATGATGCACACCTTAAAGAGCAATGCAAAAGCGATAGGTGCGATTCATTTGTATGAGATCGCAAAAGAAATGGAAGATAGAGGGAAACAAAAGGATATGGAATACATCATGTCTGCATATGATCTGCTTAAATTGGAGTGGGGACGAGTATTTAAGGCATCACGGGAATTTATTGAACAGACGAAAAATATTCTGTTTGATCAGAAAAAAGAGGAAGAAAAAGACAAGCAAAGTAAAGAAGAAATCAAAGAAAAATTAAAAATATTTATCACCAGATATCAGGCGAAAGAAGCGAAAGAACAGATTCAGTATTATCGAAAAGGCAAGATATCCGAGGAAGAAAGAAATATCTTGAAAGAGATGGAAATACGGATCGATCAGCTTGATTTTGATGAAGCAGAAATCCTTATGAAACGATGGGAGGGAATGGAATGAGAGAGAATCATATTTTGATCATAGATGATGATCTTATGCTTCTAAAGACAGCAGAAGAGATTTTATCTGACCAATATAATGTCAGTGTCGCAAAGAGTGGAATACAGGCATTAAATCTGTTAAATAAAAATATCATTCCAGATTTGATCTTATTAGACATTGATATGCCACAGATGGATGGATACGAAACATTAGAAGAAATCAAAAAAATCCCAAGGTGTGAATTGATCCCGATCATATTTTTAACCGGATTTTCAGAAATGGATTATGAAGTAAGGGGCTTGAAAGCAGGGGCAGTTGATTATATCGTAAAGCCATTTGCAAAAGAAATCTTACTTGCCAGGGTTGAACGGCATTTGGAACGATATCAGCAGAGACAGCACAAAAAATCCATGGAATTATCAGATTATGCCAAGCAGATCAAAAGCCAGTTAACACCAACAGAATGGAAGATCGCAATAGCGATCGCAGAAGGAATGGAAAACAAGGAAATTGCAGAGTCTTTGCATTATTCTTATGGGTACGTGAAAAATCTTGTGGCAAGGATCTTCTCAAAATTAGAGATTGAAAAACGCCGGGAATTAAAAAAGCTAATGGTCAAGGAATAAAATTTGATTGTATGAGTTGAAGGTCATCGAGTATTTAGAGAAAAATAAAAAAATTTAAGCTGATGGACGCATGTTAAACGTTATTGACTTTCAATTTATGTAGTGGTAGACAGAATGTTTATTATAAATACCAATACAGTAAAACATACACACTCCATAGTGGTTTGAATAGTCTATCATGTATGTGACAGAAATAAAAGAAACACAAATATTTGAGTTTCTTTTATTTCTGTCACATACATGATAGACTATGTCAAATCAGTGCATTAAA
>JAHZAT010000011.1 GCA_019423795.1 Clostridiales bacterium | reverse complement strand
ACTCGTTGAAGTAGGAATGAAACATAAAGGTTTATAACTTTTTATAAGTTTTCAGCAACGGAAGTAATCTATGAAAGTGATCATTATCGGTGGCGGAGCTGCCGGCATGATGGCTGCATATCAGGCAGCAAAATGTGGAAACGATGTTTCCTTATATGAAAAAAATGAAAAATTAGGAAAGAAGATTTTTATCACAGGAAAAGGACGCTGTAATGTGACAAATGCCTGTGAGATCGAAGAGCTGTTAGATCACGTTGTGACCAACAAAGAATTTTTATACAGTGGTTTCTATTCTTTTACAAATGATGCAATGATGGAATTCTTGGAAGAACTTGGATGCCCTCTGAAAGTGGAACGAGGAAATCGTGTATTCCCTGTATCTGATCATTCTTCTGATGTTATTGCAGCATTACAAAGAGGTCTTAGAAAAGAAAATGTTGACATATATTTCAATACAACTGTCAAAAAGATTCTGATCGAAGATGGAATTGTAACAGGAGTAAGATTGGCATCTGGAGACACAGTGAAGGCAGATAAAGTCGTTGTTGCAACAGGAGGTATGTCCTATCAGGCAACCGGATCGACTGGAGATGGATATGACTTTGCAAGAAAAGCAGGACATAAAGTGACAAAACTTACTCCTGCACTTGTTCCGTTTGAAATCAAAGAAGATTATTGTAAACAGTTGATGGGATTATCTTTAAGAAATGTCGCAGTGACAATGACTGCAGATGGCAAGAAGATTTACGAAGATTTTGGGGAAATGCTCTTTACACACTTTGGAATCAGTGGACCAGTTGTTTTAAGTGCAAGTAGTTATATTGGAAGATATCAGGGCAAAGAATTAAAATTTATCATTGATCTGAAACCAGCACTTAACAAAGAACAGTTAGATCACAGAGTATTAAAAGATTTTAATAAGACATTAAACAAAGATTTTGTAAATTCCTTAGATCATCTTTTGCCGAAGAAGCTGATTCCTGTTATGATAGAGTTATCAGGAATTCCAGAGCATAAGAAAGTCAACGAGATTACAAAGAAGGAAAGAGAACGATTTGTTTCTTTATTAAAGCATTTAGAACTTACAATTACAGGAGTTCGTGGATTTAAAGAAGCGATCATTACACAAGGCGGAGTTAACGTCAAAGAGATCGATCCGGGGACGATGGAATCAAAGAAGATCAAAGGATTATATTTTGCAGGGGAAGTATTAGATCTTGATGCGGTCACAGGTGGGTTTAACCTTCAGATTGCATGGTCAACAGGATATCTTGCAGGAATGAATTAATATATTAGGAAGCAGATCAGGAGGAAAAGATAATGTATAGTATTGCGATTGATGGACCAGCAGGAGCAGGAAAAAGCACGATTGCAAAAACAATTGCAAAGAAATTAGAATTTATTTATGTGGATACAGGAGCAATGTATCGTGCGATGGCTCTTTATTTCATCAGACATGAGATCGATCCAAAGGATGAAGAGGCGATCAACAAAGCATGTCCAGATATTCATGTAAGTATCAACTATGAAGATGGAGTGCAGCAGGTGTTATTAAACGGGGAAAATGTAAATGGACTGATCCGTACCGAGGAAGTTGGAAATATGGCTTCGAAGACATCTGCATATAAAATGGTAAGAGCAACACTATTAGATCTTCAGAGAGATCTTGCCAAGACGGCTAATATCTTAATGGATGGAAGAGATATCGGAACAAACGTACTGCCAAATGCCGATTTAAAGATTTATTTAACTGCATCATCTAAAGTAAGAGCCGAGCGCCGCTACAAAGAATTGGTAGAAAAAGGTGTAGAGGCTGATTTCGATAAGATTGAGGAAGATATCATTATCCGTGACCGTCAGGATATGGAACGTGAGATCGCACCGCTAAAACAGGCAGAAGATGCAGTGCTGGTTGATTCTTCTGATATGACGATCGAAGAAGTTGTTGATGCGATCGTTGCAGAATTTGAAAAAGTAAAATAATAAAAAGTTTATTTACAAGCAGTGAGGATAAAGATGGAAGTTATTTTAGCAAAAACAGCAGGGTTTTGTTTTGGCGTGAAGCGTGCTGTTGACACTGTATATAAAGAAGCAGGAAAGAAAAATGTATACACATACGGGCCGATCATTCACAATTCAGAGGTTGTTAATGATCTGAAGAAAAAGGGCGTGAAAGTGATCAATTCCAGAGAAGAATTAGAAGCTTTGGAAGAAGGAACGGTTATCATACGTTCCCATGGAGTTGCGAGAGAAATTTATGATCTGATCCATGAAAAAGGATTGGAATTAGTTGATGCAACATGTCCATTTGTCAGAAAGATCCACAAGATCGTAGAGAAAGCGGGCAACGATGGTGATCAGGTGATCATCGTTGGAAGTGAGCAGCACCCAGAAGTTCAGGGAATCAAAGGATGGTGTACTGGAGAAGTGCATATTATCTCAGATGCAGAGCAGTTTGAAGGGATCGATCTTAACAAGCCGACGACTCTTGTATCACAAACGACATTTAATTACAAGAAATTTCAAGATTTAGTTGAAATTCTGAATAAAAAGGGTTATGATATAGGAGTATGTAATACAATATGTAATGCCACGGAAGAGCGTCAACTGGAAGCAAAGTCTATCGCTAAGGGCGTAGATGCAATGGTTGTGATCGGAGATAAGCAAAGCTCCAACAGCCAGAAGTTATATGAGATTAGTAAGAAAGAGTGTGAGAACACTTTTTTTGTGCAGACACTTAGAGACCTGGATTTGAAACTTTTTGAATCGACTGGTAAGGTAGGTATTACAGCGGGGGCCTCAACCCCACAGAAAATTATCAAGGAGGTTCATGCTAGCATGACAGAAAAGAGTTTTGAAGAATTATTAGAGGAAAGTTTTGTGACAATTCACAACGGAGAGGTAGTGAAAGGTACAGTTATCGATGTGAAACCAGATGAGATCATCTTAAACATCGGATACAAAGCAGATGGTATCTTAACAAGAAGTGAATACTCTAATGATTCAGCCAACGTAGATTTAACAACTGTTGCTAAAGTTGGTGATACTATGGAGACTAAGGTATTAAAAGTGAATGATGGAGAAGGACAGGTTCTTCTTACTTATAAGAGATTAGCAGCTGAAAAAGGAAACAAACGTTTAGAAGAAGCTTACGAGAACAAAGAAGTCTTAAAAGCACCTGTAGCTCAGGTATTAGATGGTGGATTAAGCGTACTGATCGACGAAGCTCGTGTATTCATCCCAGCAAGCTTAGTTTCTGATTCTTACGAAAGAGACTTAAAGAAATATGAAGGACAGGAAATCGAATTCGTTATCAGTGAGTTCAACCCTCGTAAGAGAAGAGTCATCGGAGATCGTAAACAGTTATTAGTAGCTGCTAAGAAAGAAAAACAGAAAGAATTATTCGAGAAGATCGAACCAGGAATGAAAGTAGAAGGAGTAGTTAAGAACGTAACAGACTTCGGTGCATTCATCGATTTAGGTGGAGCAGACGGACTTCTTCATATTTCTGAAATGTCTTGGGGACGTGTTGAAAACCCTAAGAAGGTCTTCAATATTGGAGATAAAGTAACAGTTCTGATCAAGGATATTCAGGGAGAAAAGATTGCATTAAGCTTAAAATTCCCAGAAGAAAATCCATGGTTAAAAGCAGAAGAGAAATACAAAGTAGGAAGTGTTGTAACTGGTAAAGTTGCACGTATGACAGATTTCGGAGCATTCGTTGAATTAGAATCAGGAATCGATGCACTTCTTCACGTTTCTCAGATTGCAAAAGAACATATCGACAAACCATCTGACGTATTAAGCGTTGGACAGGAAATCGAAGCTAAAGTAGTTGACTTCAAGAAAGATGATAAGAAGATCAGCTTAAGCATGAAAGCATTAGCTAACGAAGAAGAAAAAACAGAAGAATAAGATTTTTATCAAGGAATCCTGATTTTTATAAATCAGGATTCTTTTTTCATACAAGTATTGTAAAAAAAGACGTTTTGCGATATAATCATTCTTAAAAATACATTTTTTTAAAAAGATAAACCTCGAAAAGGAGTTATGACCATGGAATTAAAGAAGTTTAAAAAAGTATTGGTTGCAAACCGTGGTGAGATTGCGATCCGAGTTTTCCGAGCTTTAAATGAACTTGGAATTACAACGGTTGGTGTCTTTTCAAAAGAAGACCGTTATGCCTTATTCCGTTCTAAAGCTGATGAATCTTATCAGTTGAATCCGGACAAAGGACCAATCGATGCCTATCTTGACATCAATACGATCATTCGTATTGCAAAAGAGAAGAACGTAGATGCAATTCATCCAGGTTATGGATTTTTATCAGAGAATCCTGACTTTGTAGATGCCTGTGAGAAGAATGGAATCACATTTATCGGACCATCCTCAAGCTTAATGCGTAAGATGGGAGATAAGATTTCTTCCAAACAGATGGCAATTGAAGCTGATGTTCCAATCATTCCTGGTGTAGACCATGCGGTTCACGGACTGGAAGAAGTGACTAAGATTGCGAACCAAGTTGGATATCCTGTAATGTTAAAGGCTTCCAATGGTGGTGGAGGACGTGGAATGCGTATCGTTCATTCAGCCGAAGAGATGCCAAAAGAATATGCAGAAGCAAGAGATGAATCCAAGAAAGCATTTGGAGACGATCAGATTTTCGTTGAAAAATACTTAAAGAGTCCAAAACATATCGAGGTTCAGATCATTGGTGATCAGTATGGACATGTTGTTCATTTATATGACCGTGACTGCTCTGTACAGAGAAGACATCAGAAGGTTGTAGAATATGCACCAGCATTCAGCGTGCCAGAAGAAGTAAGACAGCAGATTTTTGAAGCATCTATCCGTCTTGCAAAACATGTAGGATATAAGAATGCTGGAACATTAGAGTTTCTGGTAGATGCAGATAATAATGCATACTTTATCGAGATGAACCCTCGTGTACAGGTAGAACATACGATCACAGAGATGGTAACAGGAATCGATATCGTACAGACACAGGTTCTTGTAGCAGAAGGATATTCTTTAGATTCTGAAGAGATCGGTATTGGATCTCAGGAGGAAGTGACATGTAATGGATACTCTATTCAGACACGTATCACAACAGAAGATCCAATGAATAACTTCCTGCCAGACACAGGTAAGATCACGGTATATCGTTCTGGAGCTGGTAACGGTATTCGATTAGATGGTGGTAACGCATATGCAGGAGCAGAGATTACACCATACTATGACAGCTTATTGGTAAAAGCGATCTCTCATGATCGTACATTTGGAAGAGCGGTTGACAAATCTATCCGTGTATTAAAAGAGATTCGTATTCGTGGAGTTAAGACAAATATCCCATTCTTGATCAATGTATTAAATAATGAGACATTCCGTGAGGGAAGATGCTATACAACATTTATTGAAGAAACGCCAGAATTATTCTTACTTCCAGAAAGTCAGGACAGAGCAACAAAGATCCTTGAATTTTTAGGAAATAAGATGGTGAATGTGCAGAAAGCCGTTCTTGACAAACCAGATTTTGAAGCAAGAACTCTTCCAAAGTATGATACAGAGAAGAAGATTTATGGTTCCAGAGACAAGTTCTTAGAGATGGGAGCTAAAGACTTCACACAGAGCCTGTTAAATGAGAAGAGATTACTGATCACAGATACAACAATGCGTGATGCACAGCAGTCTTTAATGGCAACACGTATGAGAACAAAAGATCTGATCGGAGCATCTGATGCGACAAACGCATTTATGGAGAATGCATTCTCTGTAGAGGCATGGGGTGGGGCTACTTATGATACAGCTTATCGTTTCTTAAAAGAGTCTCCATGGAAGAGATTAAAATTATTAAGACAACATATGCCAAATACATTGATCCAGATGTTACTTCGAGCATCCAATGCTGTAGGATACAGCAACTATCCAGATAATGTTGTTAAGAAATTCATCGAAGAAGCATCACAAAAAGGTGTAGATGTGTTCCGTATTTTCGACAGCTTAAACTGGGTTGAGAATATGAAGATGCCGATCGAGACAGCATTAAAGACAGGTAAGATCGTAGAAGGAACGATCTGCTACACAGGAGATATCACAGATCCAAACGAGACAAAATATACATTAGATTACTATGTAAAGAAAGCCAAAGAATTAGAAAGCTTAGGTGTTCATATCTTTACGATCAAAGATATGGCAGGTCTTGTAAAACCTTATGCAGCGAAGAAACTTATTAGTGCATTAAAAGAAGAATTAAATATTCCAGTTAATCTTCATACACATGATTCTACTGGAAATGGTGTCAGCACATTATTAATGGCATCTGAAGCAGGACTAGATATCGCTGACTGTGCGATTGGTTCTATGAGTTCTATGACAAGTAACCCATGTATGAATTCATTAGTAGAAGCATTAAAAGGAACAGAGCGAGATACAGGACTTAATCCAGATGAATTAACAGAATTAAGTCAGTACTATGCAAGAATCCGTCCAATCTACAAACAGTTTGAGAGCGGAATGGATGCGCCAAATACAGAGATTTACAAATATGAGATTCCAGGTGGACAGTACTCTAATCTGTTAGCACAGGTAAAAGAAATGGGTGCAGCGGAAGACTTTGAAGAGATCAAAGGTTTATATAAAGATGCGAACCAGCTGCTTGGAAATATCGTTAAAGTAACACCATCATCTAAAGTTGTTGGAGACTTTGCGATCTTTATGTTCAAGAATGGATTAACAAAAGAGAATATCTTAGAAGTTGGTAAAGATTTATCTTATCCAGATTCTGTTGTAGAATATTTTGAAGGTATGATCGGACAGCCAGAAGGTGGATTCCCAGAAGAATTACAGAAGATCGTATTAAAAGATAAGAAACCGATCGATGTGCGTCCAGGAAGTTTATTACCAGATGAAGATTTTGATTATATTGCAAAAGGATTAAAAGAAAACTTCTATACAGAGAATATGGAAGATCCAGATATCTTAAGTCAGAAGACATTAAGTTATGCGTTGTATCCAAAAGTATATGAAGATTACTGTAGACATTTTGAGGCTTATAATGATGTAACAGAACTTGAAAGCCATGTATACTTCTATGGATTGAGAAAAGGTGAAGAGACAACACTGAAATTAGATGAAGGTAAATATCTGATCATCA
>JAHZAT010000108.1 GCA_019423795.1 Clostridiales bacterium | reverse complement strand
TCATATAACGAAGAAAATATAAAAAAGATCAGCTGTAGAAAGTTTTACAGCTGATCTTTTTGCTATTATTTATGAAATTTTCTTTGAAAGTGAAATCACATTAAGACCATGTTCTTCCAGAAAGATATTAATATCAATGAGATTCCATTTTTCATTATTGATATGCATCATAATCGCTGCATCCCTTGGGACCTTTGCATAAAGTTCCCCTAACTGAGCGATCCGAAGAGCATGCTGCGTCGTTTTCAGATCCATGTGAGCCCCAAGACACAAAGCAAGCAGATAATCTCTGGAAGGATGAGGTTTCGTTCCATTTAAGATTTCATGGGCATAGCTTTGAGATATCCCACTGTTTTTGATGATCTGCGAAATTTTCAGGTCATGCTTTGCAATATAAACAGAGAAAAAATCTTGCAGGCTTGGTAACTGCTGAAGATTCTTAAGATAATCCGAAAAATTCTCCAAAGAAGTAGATTTTAATTGTTGATCTAAATGATCAGTTAATTGATCCTGCATATGTAAATATCCTTTCTCTCTTTGTGCTTATAATAAACGATCATTGCCCCTTCTTTAAGGAAACTGCTGCAAATACCGCACAGATCAGACACCAGGCAGCCCATACATTTAAATCTGCATAACTTCCTGCCATAGTAAATCCGCAAAGTGCACCAAGTGCAAATAAAACGATCAGTGCGATATTACCACCTTTTGAACCATTTCTTGTAGCAATAGAAACAATTCCACCAGCCAATAAAATGATCGCAACGATCAATCCGGCAGAACCGCCACTTTCCCCATTTTCTGCTAAAGAATTTGAAATTCCAGCAGCGCAAGACTGAAATATAACAAAAGCAAAAAGTACAATTGAGATGATTCCAGAAACTAATTTCCAAGTTTTCATATGTAATTCCTCCCTTCTATATGAACAATAATAAGAGTAGCAAATATTCATATAGAAATGTTTCGCTGACAGCGTAAATTTTTACTGTCAGTGATAAAGAACCTACCATATGATTTCTTCGATCAGTAGCATAAAGACCATAAGAATGACCAAAATCCCCAAAGAAATCAGACACTGCAGAACAATTCGAAGTACAAAAGGGAGAGAATGACCCAGAAAAGATCTGGTTCGGATATTTTTGTAGTTAAAATTATAAAAAATAAGGCTGAGCAGCATCAGAAATACAAAAAAACGTTCATGCCATAGTTGCAGTCCAGTTAGAGGAAGTCCGTTTTTGGCATTTGTGAAATCTGAAGTCATACTACAGTAAAGAAAAGAGAGATACCCGAAGAATGCCAAGATCATTTTCCACAGCTTTCCAGTACGAAATCCTGGAATATCAGAATGTATCGAAGAAAGCGTAAATCCAGGTTTTCCAATATCAGAGGAAATATTATCGTGTAAAGCTGTCTTAAGTTCCTCAACCGTCTGGAAACGTTCCTCAGGATTCCATCGAATACATTTTGAAATGACGGAACGATATCTGTCATCAGCCAATTGATGTTTTGGATATTCTCCTGTCAATAAGCGGTTAAAAATAATCCCCAATGCATAAATATCAGATCGGGCATCAGACTGCCCAAATCCATACTGTTCTGGAGGGGCATATTCTTTCGTTCCAAGCAATTCGGTATCTTGTTCCTGCCCAGATTCATAATATCTGGCAGTATCGAAATCCACGATATAGACAAGATTTTCACTGGTCAAAATGATGTTCGATAATTTCAGATCACGATGAATGATCGGTGGAGTCAGAGCATGAAGTGATTTTAACACATCACAAAGCTTACGCATGATCGCAAGAGCATCCGAATAGACCAGTGTTGTCTGTTCCTCAAGCAGCTGTTCCAAAGTTTGTCCATGAATATAATCTTCGATCAGGATCAAGGAATCATTTTCAAGGATCAGGTCATGGATGATTGGAATTCCGGGGATTTGTAAGTCCCTCAACTGTTTATAAACATCCAAAGAAAATCTGGATAAAACTTTCTTAACGAAAATCTCACCAGACAGTTTGTGTTTAACTAAATATATATGATTGTGATTTCCAAGAGTCGTCAGTTCCTCATAGCAGGATAGACGATATTCTTCTTCTAAAGTCATGTGTTAGGATTCCTTTTGGTTTATGTAATATGTCGTTGAATAATTGTTATATAATTAGTTTAACATAGGTTGATCGTGGAGAAAAGATGGATTGAAGATAGTAGGATTGCATGATGTGTGATTAAACAAAATGAGTATTGAAAACATGAAATAGATATAGTATATTAAAAATAAATAAAATATGTGGAATAAATTGGAAAACACTTGCTAATATTTGTAAAATAATGTAAACTAAAAATATGATGAGTCTAGATTAAAATCAACAATGCAGATCTGCAGATTTAAACGTATACAGATCTTTTTAGTTTACAGGCAAAGGAGGCAGGCATGAGACAGAAAGATAAAGTAGAGAAATTACTAGAAGATTATCCAGACGTATTTGCAGATATTATCAACGTGCTGATTTATGATGGCAAACAGGTCATAAGTCCAAAGCAGCTATCAGAGACGAAAGTAAGATCGCAATACAAAGCAGCGGATAGTACCTTACATGAGCAGGAAAGAGATATACTGAAAGTATGGAAAAAAGGAAAAGATCATAAAGTGATCTTTGGGATAGAAAATCAGACGAGTACAGATAAACAAATGTCATTCCGAGTAATGGGATATGATGGAGCAAGTTATCGGTCACAGTTAAATGATGATGAAGATAAGAAAGAGTTATGTGAAGTAGTAACTTTGATTTTATATTTCGGCAATGGGCGCTGGAATACATCGAAAGAACTTAGAGATACATTTGCAAAGAAAGGTAATGTAGAAAAATATGCGAATAATTATAAGTTAAATGTATTTGAGATAGCATATCTGACAGAGGAACAAATAGAGATGTTTCAGAGTGATTTCGGAATTATTGCAGATTATTTTGTAAAACGAAGGAAAGGATATAAGAATATTGAGAATCATAAACCAATTAAGCATGTAGATGAGATGCTGAAGTTTATGGAGATTTTTGCAGAAGATGAAAGATTTCTAAAGTTAAATTTAGAGAAAAAGAAGAAGGGAGCGATTACAATGTGTACAATATTAGATGCAGCAGAAGAAAGAGGAGTTAATAGAGGTGAAACACTAAAATTGATTATGTTGGTTCAAAAGAAAGTAAGAAAAGGAGAATCAATAACAAAGATAGCCGATGATCTTGTAGAAGATGAAATCGTGATTTCACCAATATATAAAATGGTAAAAGAATATCCAGAAGATACGGAGAGAGATATTTATCAGAGATTAAATTAAAGTGATAAAATAACTCAGATAAAACAGGAACTAAATATAGAAAGAAGAGATTTACATGAAAACAAGACAACAGGCAATTACTTACGGCCTGACTTTTCCACACACATATGTGGAATCTCCATTCAAAGATCCCAATTGGGAATTAGTAAGGGTAAAAGGAAGTAAAAAAGCCTTTTTATGGGTCTATGAAAAAGATGGTTATATCAATCTGAATATCAAAGTAGATCCAGAATGGAGAGAATTCTGGAGAGAAGCCTACGATGCCGTAATCCCAGGATACCATCAGAATAAAAAATATTGGAACACGATCATCTTAGATGGAACCATTCCAGAAAAAGACATCAAAAAAATGATCAAAGAAAGTTACGATATCATCACGGACAGTCCGACAAAAAGAATCTACGAAGCAGTCAAACAAATTCCAAAAGGGCATGTGGCAACCTATGGACAAGTAGCAGCCATGGCAGGAAATCCAAAGATGTCACGAGCAGTAGGAAATGCCCTGCATAAGAATCCAGATCCAGAGAATATACCATGTTTTCGAGTCGTCAATGCAAAGGGAGAACTAGCAGGGGCCTTTGCGTTTGGAGGAGAAGGAAATCAGGCGAAATTGTTAGAAGAAGATGGAGTTGTGGTTGTTGATGGGAAGGTTGATCTGGATGTGTATGGGATGTAGGAAAATATGATTTAAAAGAACTAGAATTTTTACATCAAATCCATTGGAAACCACTCCTCAAAATGTTAAAATAACCACAAAGGAAGTGATGCACAATGGAATATTACGGAACTTTGGGACCAACCTGTTGCGAACCAACGAGTTTAAAGAAGATGTTTGATGCCGGAATGACAGGGATTCGGTTGAATTTATCACATAGTTCATTAGAAGGAAGTCATGCATGGATTTATCATTATTTTGAGGCAGCGAAGCAGACAAATGGAGAGAAGAAATTAATGATTGATCTGATCGGGCCAGAACTTCGAATTGGATATCTGGAAGGAGATATGGGCCTTTCAACAGGAGCACATGTTATCATAGGGCATGGTGGAATTTTAGTACCAGAAGAAATCATGCCGCATATCAGAAGAGATCAGGAAATTTTATTAGATGACGGGAAAATAAAACTGATCGCAGAACGGAAAATATCACCACGATCCTGGAGATGCCGCATTGTTTGTGGAGGAGTATTGACGGCACGTAAAAGCATAGCTTTGCCAGGATGTAATATCAACAATCCGACGTTAACTGAGGCTGATCTGAAGAATCTATCTTTGGCAAAACAATATCAAGTAACTGATGTTATGTTGCCATTTGTACGGAATAAAGAAGATCTGATTATATTAAGAGAAGCACTAAAACAAAACAACTGTGAAGATATTCGAATCTTTGCCAAAATAGAAAATATGACAGGAGTAGAGCATTTGGAAGAATTGATCCCATACTGTGATTATATTGTTATAGCAAGAGGAGATTTAGGAAATGTCATGCCATTATCCAAACTCCCAAAAGTGCAGGCATATATTGCAAAGGTATGCAAAGAACATAACAAAAATTTCATGGTAGTTACACAAATGCTAGACTCTATGATCCGAAACCCTTATCCAACAAGAGCTGAAGTAAATGATATTTATCATGCAGTTCATCAAGGAGCGAATGCATTGATGCTGACAGGGGAAACCGCTCACGGCAGATATCCGGTAGAAGCTATGAAGATGTTAGTAGAAACCGCAAATGGGAGTTTAGAAGAATTATGATGAATAAAAAATGGTGGCATAACAAAGTTGCATATCAAATTTACCCAAAGAGTTTTAAGGATACAAATGGTGATGGAATCGGCGACATTCCTGGAATTATCAGCAAGTTAGATTATTTAAAAGACCTAGGGGTTGATATTTTGTGGATATCTCCGATGTATCAGTCTCCGATGGTGGATAACGGTTATGACATTTCCGATTATTATGCGATCGATCCGATGTTTGGATCAATGGATGAGATGAAACAATTGATCAAGGAAGCAAAGAAAAGAAATATGTATATTCTGCTGGATCTCGTTGTGAATCATTGTTCCAGTGAACATGAATGGTTCCAGAAGGCAATGGCAGATCCAGAAGGGGAATATGGATCATATTTTTATATCAAAGACGGGAAAGATGGGCAGCCACCGACCAACTGGAGATCTTATTTTGGAGGCAGTGTCTGGGAGAAGATCCCAGGGTATGACAATAAGTTTTATTTGCATTCTTTTGCAAAAGAACAACCAGATTTGAATTGGGAGAATGAGACCGTTCGTGAGAAGATTTATGAGATGATCTGTTGGTGGATGGACCAAGGACTTTCGGGCTTTCGGATCGATGCGATCATGAATATAAAGAAAGATCTGACATGGAGTGATCTGAAACCAGACGGTCCAGATGGACTCGCAGATGTATATAAGATCACAGGAAAAGTCGAAGGAATCGGAGATTTCTTGATGGAGATGAAGCATCGTTGTTTTGAACCATATGATGCACTGACCGTTGGGGAGGCTATGTTTGTAAAAGAAGATATCCTTCCACAATTTATCGGTGAAGATGGATATTTTTCTACGATTTTTGCATTTGAACCATGCCATGCCTATCGGAAAGGCAAAAATTATATGAACTATGACTGGCCACAGCCATTTGATGAATGGAGAGAGGAAACTTTTCATAATCAAGAGATTGTTGCCAAGGCAGGGTTTGAAGCGAATATCATTGAGAACCATGATCAGTCAAGAGGGGCAAGTCTGTTTATCCCAGAAGAAGATTATGGATTTTACAGCTTATCAGCACTTGCAACGATCATTTTCTGTGAGAGAGGTCTGCCTTTCCTATATCAGGGGCAAGAGATCGGGATGAGCAATCGTCAATGGAAATATGATGAATTTAATGATCTGGAAACAATCAATCAGTATCAGATCGCATTGAAGGCAGGAATGTCCAAAGAACAGGCATTGGAGATTGCAAGACATCACAGCAGAGACAATGCGAGAACACCAATGCAATGGAGTTCGGAAGAAAATGCAGGATTTTCAAAAGGAAAACCGTGGATGCCAGTTAATGAGAACTATAAAGTGGTGAATGTCGCAGAAGAAGAAAAAGAATATGGATCGATCCTGAATTTTTACAAGCGATTGATCGCATTTTATAAATCAGAAGAATATAATGAGATACTAACATATGGTGATTTCAGACCAATATATGAAAAAGAAGATCATATTTTTGCATATAGCAGGTCTTATGGATGTCAGAAACTGGTATTAATCTGTAACTTTAGTTCTAAGGAAAAAGATATTGAATTATCAGAAGACTATGAAAATGTTATATTTGTGAATTATGAACAGACAACTGTCATTGGAAATACGTTAAAAATGAAACCGTATGAATGTGTTATTTATGAGATGTAGATCAAAAAAGAATCCTGAACGATCAGGATTCTTTTTTATCTTTAGTAAAAATCTGGACAGTGGAGCGTGCCAAGTGAAAAATTTAAAAAGAGAAAAATTGAGTGATTTTTTAGGGCTGACAGATATTTTTTCTGTCAAAAATGTAGTAACAAACTAAAAAACGCCGCACGTCCAGACAAGATTGCCCAGACGGCCGGCGATTAATGATCATACTCCCATGTGGTTGATTCCACGTGCTCCGTCAGTCATATGACCTCATGGATATTAGGTTACTATAACTGGTCAGATTCGTCAACCCTGAATTTTAAGAAAATGTTATTGATATTGTATAAATTTTCAGACAATTAGAAAGAGGTTGTGTATAAAAAGCAAAAAAACAGGACATCCTCTGAATATGAGTAGAAAAAACATGATCAAAGGGATTCTGTTTCTGGCCATAGCATGTATGATTTTTGTGGCAGGACAAAGAAAATCCAATAACATAATACAGCAAAATCTGAAAAGCAATCTGATTCGGTTTCATGTGAGAGCTAATAGTAACAGCAGGATGGATCAGACATATAAATTGAAAGTAAGAGATGCCGTGATCGATCAGATCAGTCCAGAATTGAGTGAAGCAAAAACGAAGGAAGAAGCATTTAAAATCTTAAAAATGCAAAAAAACAGAATAAAAAATACAGCACAGGAAATATTAAAGAAAGAGGGAGTGAAACAAAAGGTAAACGTACATTTTGTACAAGAAAAATTTCCAGAGAAAAACTATGGCCAATATACATTTCCAGAAGGTATTTACGATGCAGTAAGAATCGATCTGGGAGCAGCAAAAGGGCACAACTGGTGGTGTGTCATGTTCCCGGATCTATGCGTAACAAAAGATGACAAGGTAAGGATCAACAATACAGCAAGAAAAAAGATGGAGAAACTTTTAGGGAAAAAAACGATCAGAAAAATAACAAAAGATAAATATCTTGGATGGTTGTTTAAAGTATAAGAAAAACGGAGCTGATACAGATCGTATCAGCTCCATTTTAAGTTCTGGAATTTATTCTAATGGTTTCTTTGCAGAGATAAGAAGTAGACGTTTCTTCTTATATACACGGAATTTGGTAAGCCCTGCATTCTTAAAATATTCTAAAGTCTCATAAGTAGAATGTCTGCGATCATCACCAGAAGTCAGATAGGATGGAATATTAGAAACAATTCGCAATGCCTCAGGAAGGGCAGATTCTCCAACATAAAGTCTTCCGCCAGGAACTAAGACACGAAATGCTTCATCAACAAACTTCTGTGGATCTTTAAAGGTGTGGAAATCGTCACATACAGTGATCACACGAAAGCTGTTGTCATCAAAAGAAAGAAAATCACTGTAACCTGTCTCAAAATGAAGTTCTGGCCAAGTTTGCTTTGCGATAAGAATCTTATCCTCAGATTCATCGATACCATATCCTTCAACATCCTTCCAGCGTGTCAGTTCATGTAAAAAGGTACCATTACCGCAACCGACATCTAATATATTATCTGCATCTCTGACGCATATTTTCTTGATCATTTCATCCCGTAAAGCATCTCTCATAAGAAACTCCTTTCGTATGCCTTGTGGTTTGTATGCCGTCTCTTTATTAACTTTCATTATACCAGATTCTGGTATACATGGAAAGAAGAGCACTAATTTTTGATTATAACATAGAAGAAAAATTTGTCAAATAATCTTATGGATGTATTCGGTTAACATGAAAACAGGATATGTGTTATACTTATTTACAGTGAATACGAAAAAAGGAAAAAGAAATTTATGAAGAATAAAAAGCACATAGTAACTGGTATTCTGGCTCATGTAGATGCCGGGAAGACAACACTATCAGAGGCAATTTTATATACTGCAGGGAATTTGAGAAAAATCGGACGTGTGGATAATGGAGATGCATTTTTAGATACTTATGAACTAGAACGGTCCAGAGGAATTACCATTTTTTCCAAGCAGGCAGAGGTTTCAATGAATGAGATGGATCTTACTTTGCTTGACACACCAGGACATGTGGATTTTTCTGCGGAGATGGAGAGAGCCCTGCAAGTGCTTGATTATGCGGTTCTTGTGATCAGCGGAGCAGATGGTGTGCAGGGCCATACTTTGACATTATGGAGCCTGCTTGAGAGATATAAGATCCCAACATTTTTATTTATTAACAAGATGGATCAGGACGGAACACAAAAAGATCAATTATTGAAAGAATTACAGGAACGTTTAAGCAGCGGATGTATTGATTTTGGAGAAAAGGGCAGTGATGAGTTTTATGAGATGATCGCTATGGAAGATGAGGCGTTACTGGATTATTATCTGGAATCAGGTGAGATCACGGAATCCAAGATCCGGGAAATGATCGCAGAACGTAAGATTTTCCCATGTTTTTTTGGATCAGCGTTAAAACTTCAAGGAGTCAATGAATTTCTGAGTGATCTTGCATTTTATACAGAAGAAAGAGAATATCCAGAGGAATTTGGTGCACGTATATTTAAGATCACAAGAGATGAAAATGGAAATCGTCTGACACATTTGAAAGTAACAGGTGGAAATTTAAAGGTAAAAACAGTTATTACAGAAAGTGATGAAAAGATCAATCAGATCCGTATCTATTCGGGAGAAAAGTATGAGACAGTAAATGAACTGCAGGCAGGAAGAATCTGTGCGGTTACAGGACTTTCAGATACGATCCCTGGGCAGTGTCTTGGAGCAGAGCAGGGCGGATATGAACCTGTGTTGGAGCCAGTACTTACTTACCAGATGATATTGCCAGAAGAGACAAGTGCAAGCGTGATGCTTCCAAAACTTCGTCAGCTGGAAGAAGAAGAACCAGAACTTCACATCATCTGGAATGAAGAATTACAAGAGATTCAGGTGCAGATCATGGGAGAGGTTCAATTGGAGATCCTAAAGAGTCT
Organism: Clostridiales bacterium; assembly: GCA_019423795.1. Lineage (GTDB taxonomy): Bacteria > Bacillota > Clostridia > Lachnospirales > Lachnospiraceae > Anaerostipes. The sequence goes on along the minus strand of JAHZAT010000108.1, from coordinate 8,969 downwards.
GATCAAAGAACGCTTTGATGTAGATGTGGAATTTGGACAGGGCAATATTGTATACAAAGAGACGATAGCAGATGTTGTAGAAGGTGTTGGGCATTTTGAACCGTTAAGACATTATGCAGAAGTACATTTGTTGATGGAACCGCTGGAGAGGGGAAGTGGAGTTGTTATCGACACACAGTGCAGCGAAGATGTATTGGATAAGAATTGGCAGAGACTGATCATAACACATTTATTAGAAAGAGATCATAGAGGGGTTTTAACAGGAGCACCGATCACAGATATCAAGATCACGCTGGCGGCAGGACGGGCACATCAGAAACATACAGAAGGTGGAGACTTCCGTCAGGCGACATACCGTGCAGTAAGACAGGGGCTTCGTACGGCACAGAGTGTTTTATTAGAGCCATATTATAAGTTCCGGCTGGAAGTTCCACAGCAGATGATCGGAAGAGCTATGACAGATATCGAAAAGATGCAGGGTACATTTGATACACCAGATACTGCAGGAGAGATGTCAGTGCTTCAAGGAATAGCACCAGTTTCTACGATGCAAGGATACCAAAAAGAAGTATTAGCATATTCCAAAGGTATGGGAAGATTATTTACAACCTTAAATGGATATGATATCTGCCATAATGAAGAAGAAATCATAGAAGCCAGTGGATATGATCCAGATAGAGATCTTGAAAATCCATGTGGATCTGTTTTCTGTTCCCATGGAGCCGGGTATAATGTCGCATGGAATGAGGTACCAGAACATATGCATTTAGAGAGCGTTCTTGCGAAAGAAATCGAGGAAGAGGAATTTGATGAACTGACACAGCGAAGGGCTTATATTGAAGAAGAATCAATTGATACAGAGGAAATCGATCGGATTCTTGAACAAACATTTTATGCAAACCAGCATAATAAAAGTAAATGGAAGAAGAAGAAAACAGCAAGGCTTGTGCAAGATTATCATACATCTGCAGAAAAATCATCGGTAAAAAGAGATATGTCCAAGAAATACCTGCTGGTTGATGGATATAATATCATTTACGCATGGGATGATCTGAAGGAATTATTAGATACGAGTGTAGATGCAGCCAGAGGAAAATTACTTGATGAAATGAGTAATTATCAGGGAATGAAGGGCATGGAGCTGATCGTTGTGTTTGATGCATATCGTGTGAAAGGACATGAAACAGAAATCACAGATTACATGAATATTCATGTAGTCTACACAAAAGAAGCAGAAACAGCAGATCAGTATATTGAAAAATTTGCCCATACCCATGGACGAAAATACGATGTAACAGTTGCAACATCCGATGGATTGGAACAGATCATTATCCGCGGACAAGGCTGCCGTCTGCTTTCTGCAAGAGAATTAAAGAGAGACTATGAAGAAGCAAAAGCACAGATCAGAACAGAATATCTGGAGAATCAGAAAAATGAGAAAACTTATATGATGGATGGAATATCCTTGGAGAAAGAACAGCCAGAGAAGGAAAACTGATCATACAAAAATGGAGGCGGTAACATGGGGAAGATTTATCTGGAAGGTGCAGATAATACGAGAGACCTTGGCGGATTAAAAACGACAGAAGGTGCAGTGATCAAAGATAAACAGCTGATCCGCAGCAACCGTTTATCAAGGATTACGCAGAAAGATAAGATTTTACTGGAAACAGAATATCATTTACAGAAAATTCTGGATTTAAGAACACCAATGGAAGTAGAACAAGAGCCAGATCTGGAAGTGGCGGGAGCTGTTTATGAGAATATTCCGTTTTTTATGGAAAGCATGGTGGGAGTCAGCCGGGAGCAGGAAACAAGAAAACAGATGTTACATATGGAAGAATTTCCAGAGATGTCAGATATTTATACGATGATGATCAAAGAAGAATTTTGCAGAAAGCAGATCTCACAGGCAGTCAGAGAGATTATGAATACAAAAAATGGTGCGGTTTTATGGCATTGTACAGAAGGAAAAGACCGTTGTGGATTGTTATCAGCAACCATTTTATTTTTGCTTGATGTGTCTGAAGATGACGTGATGGAAGATTATCTAAAGACCAATAAAGCTGCGATCACAAGAGTAGAAAAATTAAAAAAGAAACTTCATTTAGCAGGATTGCATCGCGAAAAAATCGAAAAAATAGAGGGCTATTTTGTGGCAAAAGAAGAATTTTTAAATGCAGCACTTAAAACCATGAAAGAAGAATATGGTTCTATTAATCAGTTTATGATCAAGGGATTAAATATTTCCATGCAGCAAAAAGAGGATTTTAAACAAAAAGTACTGGAGTAGACAATGGAAGAGAAGAAGAGAACAATTGTTATGTTTGGGGATTCCCTGACCGACTATTTCCCAATGGAAAAATTAAAAGATATAGATGCACAGTTCATTAACAGTGGAGTTGCAGGGGATACGATCGCAGAGATGGGTGCAAGACTGGCTTATGACGTATTTCCATATAAACCAGATATCATTATCATGCAAGGTGGTGCAAATGATTTCCTGATGTCATTGTATCCAGGAGCAAGAGTGTTAGCAGAACGATTGATCAGACTTGCACGAAGGATTCGGCAGCAATTGCCAGATACAAAGATTTATATTGAATCTATGTATCCGGCATATACCAAAAGGATTGGATTGATGCCGTCCTGGGCAGAAGGAAAATCCAATAAAGAGATTCAAAAGATCAATACAGAAATACAAAGATTGTGTAAAGAAGATAACTTTGAATATGTTGATGTATTTGATAAATTGATCGGAGAAGATGGGCAGTTGTCAAGAGAGTATACCGTGGACGGAATACATTTGCAGGAAAATGCCTATGATGTTGTAGCTGCGATTATTTATCATTTGATGGAAGGTTGATCATTAACCTTCCAAATTACAATTTCAATACATCCAGATCTTCAGGTATATAAAGTGTTCCAGTATAATACTGCTTGCCTTCCTTCATATATTTTTCTTGACGATGCAGCATATTTTTATCTTCTGTATGCCATAGAACCAGATTTGGAATCTTTAGATGTTCTGCTAATTCACAGGCATCTTTTACCGTACTATGGTGTTTTTCATAAGGTTTAAAAATATCCCTCTCACCATACACACAAAATGCTTCATGAAGCAGCCAGTCAGAATCTTTCACAAAATCATAAAGAGATTCACGATAAGGTTCATCTCCAGGAAAGGATACCCTTAATCCATTTTCCATAACCGATGTGAAACCAAACTGTTTTTCTTTTGTAGAGCCGATATCAAAGAATGTAAAAGAATCTCCAAGAATCTGAATCGTATCTCCATGTGCAATGACATGAAATACAATACGTTCATCAAAATGCTTATAAAATTTCTTACCAACGGTAAGTTTTGTCAGCGTTTTGATCGTATGAACCAGTTCTTCATGACAGTAGATCGTCAGAGTGCCATCATAAGTTCCCTTGTTCATAGAAGTAGCGATCATACGGATCATCCAGACCATTCCTAAAATATGATCGTTATGAGCATGTGTCACAAAAATATTATGAATGCTTTCAAGAGGGATTCCAGCTTTGTCAAGCTGAGATAGAATTCCATTTCCGCCGCCGGCATCGACAAGGAAGTATTCTTCACCTTTTTGCATGGCATAACAAGTATTATAGCAATGAATTGCCTGTGCATTTCCAGTTCCTAAAACGATCAGTCGTTCCATAAAAATCTCCTTTATATATCATCATAAGTGTATAAAATCATCGTATCTTTCTGCATTATATTACATTTTTATGAAGATGGGAAATTCCTTTTTACGATTCTTGATATTTCCTGTCAGTCAGCTATAATAAGGATAGTGTATACATGGAGAAAGGCGAAGGAAAAGACGATGCTTAAGATACAATACAGAGATGCAAAAGATGGAGGAATCGAAGTTCTTCGTTGTTTCAGCAAAGAAGATCAAGTAGAGATTCCTTCGGAAATTGAAGGAAAAAGAGTTACGAAGATTGGTGATTATGCATTTTCTGCGCATAAACGAAAAGAAGACGAAGCAAAAGAGATTATGATCGGCGAAGACTTTTTGGGCAGTGAAGATGAACCGATGTTTTGCGGGGAGGCAGTAAAAGAAGTTTATCTGCCACCGGATACTGTGGAAATAGGGAAATATGCATTTTATGGATGTGTAAATCTGACAACACTTGGGTTTTCAGATTCTCTTTTAAGAACAGGAGCAGGAATTTTTACAGGATGCAAGCTGCAAAAGATCTACTATGATGTTTATGAGGATAAAAAAAGTGCTTTAAGAGACGTTGTAAGAGATACTCGTTTTCCATTGCAGGTAAATATCCGTTATAAAGAAGAAAAACAAAGTCGTTTATTTTATCCAGAGTATTATGAAGAGGCTGTGGAAAATACACCAGCAAGAATTGTGGAGACACATTTTCATGGAACAGGATATCAATATCGCCAAAGTTTTTTGCGAGGAGAGATCGACTATCGTAAATATGATGATATTTTTCCAGTGGCAGCAGTTCAGGAAGATCTGGATATTGTATGGGAGATATTAGCTGGGCGTATGTTAATGCCATACGGGGTATCAGATTTTGCATGGATGCAATACGAGGGCTATGTAAAGCAGAACCAATGCGAGATGATGAATTATTTAAAAGAAGAAGATCAGATGCCATTTATCAATTTGATGGCTGAGAAGAATTATTTCAGTAAAGAAGGAATCGAAGCAGCGATCGACTGGGCATCCAGAAAGCAGAAAACAGAACTTTTAAGTATTTTGATGAACGAACAGCATAAGAGATTTCCAAAGAAAAAGAAAACATTTGAATTATAGATAAGATAAAGGGAAATGAATAATGGAAGAAAATATCAATGAGCGTCTCAGTGAACTTGGAACAAAGATCCTTGCGACGACAAGAAATGAATTATATATCCATATGCGTTTTTTAGATGTGGCATTAAGCAGTTTTGCTTATGTGATCGATCCTTCTGTAAATGGTGTTGGAACGGATGGAATGTGTATGTTTTATCATCCAGGAGCTTTAGGAGGCATGTACAGGCAAAACAGAGTCCGGATGAATCGTGCATATCTTCATATGGTGCTTCACTGCATTTTACATCATGTGACAAGAAGAAAAGGAAGAGATAAGACTCTATGGAATATTTCTTGTGATATCGCAGTCGAATCAATTATTGATCACTGGCATTTAAAATGTATCCATATGGTGCAAACAAGGCTGCGCAAAGACATTTACGGGCAGCTTGAGAGGAACCTCAAAGTATTGACAGCCGAGGGGATTTATCGACAGTTGGTTTCTTTTGGATTAGAAGAGAAGAAAATAAAAGAACTGCAGATGGAATTTCGGGTAGATGACCACCAGTATTGGCCCGAAGATCCCAAACAAGATCTTCATCAGGAAGTAGAAAATAAATGGAAGAATATCAGTGAAAAAACGGAAACAGATATGGAGACATTTTCCAGTGAAGAGTCACAACAAGCAGGGGATCTGATCGGACAGGTACAGGTAGAAAACAGAGACCGTTATGATTATCGTGAATTTTTAAGAAAATTTTCGGTTTTAAGAGAAGAAGTCAGTGTAGATCCAGATTCGTTTGACTATATATTTTACAGTTATGGACTTTCTATGTATGGAAATATGCCATTGATCGAGCCGCAGGAGTGGAAGGAAGTAAAGAAAGTTGAAGACTTTGCCATCGTGATCGATACATCAATGTCATGTTCTGGTGATCTGGTAAAGAAATTTCTGGAAGAAACATATGGTGTGTTAACGGAAGCAGAGAGCTTTTTTCATAAGGTAAATATTCATATCATTCAGTGTGATGAGATGGTACAAAACGACCAGAAGATCACAGATGAAAAAGAATTAAAAGAATATATGGAACATTTGGAACTGATCGGAGAAGGTGGGACAGATTTCCGGCCAGCATTTGAATATGTGAATCATCTGATTGAACAGGGTGAATTTTATCATCTGAAGGGATTGATCTATTTCACAGATGGAAAAGGAACCTATCCAAAGAAGAAACCACCATATCAGACAGCATTTATTTTTATGCAGGAAGAATACGAAGATGTGGATGTACCGCCATGGGCAGTTAAATTGATCGTCGATGCCGAAGATCTTGATGAAGGAGAAGAAGAACATGAATATTAAAAGAGCAAAACAGGAAATCAAAGATTCCATTGAAGCTTATCTTACAAAGGATAATTATGGAGAATATAAAATACCATCCATCAGACAGCGTCCGATCCTTTTGATGGGACCTCCGGGAATTGGAAAAACACAGATCATGGAACAGATCGCAAGAGAATGTGAGATCGGATTGGTAGCTTATACGATCACGCACCACACAAGACAGAGTGCGATCGGTTTGCCATTTATCAGAGAAAAAGAATATAGTGGACAAACATATTCTGTTACGGAATATACGATGAGTGAGATCATTGCATCTGTTTATGAAAAGATTGAACAGACTGGAAATAAAGAAGGTATTTTATTTATTGATGAGATCAACTGTGTATCTGAGACATTGGCACCAACAATGCTTCAGTTTTTGCAGTGTAAGATGTTCGGAAATCAGAAAGTACCAGATGGCTGGATCATCGTAGCGGCAGGAAATCCACCAGAATACAATAAATCTGTCAGAGATTTTGACGTAGTTACCTTGGACCGTATGAAGAAGATTGATGTGGAAGCAGACTATGAAGTGTGGAAAGAATACGCATATCAGGCAGGAATCCACCCAGCAATCCTTGCATATCTTGAAATCCGTAAAGAATATTTCTATCGTATGGAAACAACAGTTGATGGAAAGGCGTTTGTTACAGCCAGAGGATGGGAAGATCTGTCTCAGTTATTAAAAGTTTACGAAGAACTTGGAAAAGATATTGACAGAGAAGTGGTATTTCAGTACTTACAGCACCTGAAGATCGCCAAAGACTTTGCCAACTATTATGAATTATATAAGAAATACAAAGAAGACTATGGAATCGAGCGTATTTTAAAAGGACAATGGAATCAGGAAACGATCGGCAGATTAAAATTCGCAGCATTTGATGAGAAATTAAGTGTTGTCGGATTGTTAAATGGAAAATTGTCCGAAATGTTTGCTGAATCTTATCGACAGGATGCTTATGTTACGGAATTATTTGGCTGGCTAAAACAACTTAAAACAGGCAAGACATTAAGTCAGGTAGTCAAAGAAATCCACGAGGACTTCAACGAGAAGAAAAAGACAGAGAAACTTGGAAAAGCACAGGAACATATGCTGCTTGATGTGATCAAGACTCTGGAGTCATACGAACAGATCAGCAAAGCTGAACATTTAGAAGCAGAAGCAGAATTTGAACGTGTGAGAGAAGAATTCAAGAAAGAACCAGCAAAATTAGAACAGCAGACAGAGAATACAACCAAAGAACTAGACAATGCATTTGACTTCATGGAAGAAGCCTTTGGACAAAGTCAGGAGATGGTTGTATTTGTGACAGAACTGAATGTTAATTATTACAGTGTCTGGTTTATCAAGGAAAATGGATGTGATAAGTACTACCAGTATAATAGAGGGCTTTTGTTTGATGAACAGCAAGCGGAGATAATGGCAGAGATGGATGAACTGGAGAGAAAATTTTAACATAAAAACATCAATTACAGTCATCCATTCTTCTAAGTTCAGGTAGCACAGTACAAAGCATCGTAACGAAGCAAAGGCCTCCACCGATTACATTAGAAACAGGTTCCGCAAGGAATACCCCGGAAGTTCCCATGTGCAATACATAAGGCATAAAATAAGTTAATGGAATAACAATAAATACCTTACGAAGCAATGAGAAAAAGATCGCATGTTTCTTTTTGTTTAGAGATTTAAATACTGTCTGTCCAATATACTGCAGATCCATAAAGATAAAAGCAGCAAAATACTGATTCAATGCAGGAACGGAATCTTTTACAAGTGAAGGATCAGAACTGAATACACGGATCAATGTACCAGGAGCAAAAATGATAACACTCCACATAACGGCTGTATAGCATAGGATCATAGCAGACATAACGATCATAGCCTTTCTTACACGAGCTGGACGTCTGGCACCATAGTTATAACTTAAGATCGGAGAACCGCCTTCATTCATGGCATAAATCGGGGTTTCCACAAGTTGTCGTACACTTGATACGATCGTCATGACAGAGATATAAATATCTCCGCCAGTCACAGAAAGTACATTGTTGCAAACAATACTTACCAGACCGTTAGTTAACTGCATGATAAATCCGGCAGTTCCAAGGCTGATGATATTCTTTGCATATCCTAAACTTTCTGACAGCTCATTTTTATGAAGAAAACGTACCTTTAATTCTGCTTTTTTTGTAAGGAAAAATAATACAAAAGAAGCAGAAAGACATTGTGAGATCACAGTTGCGATCGCAGCACCCCGAACGCCAAACCCCAATACAAAAATAAAGAATGGGTCAAGCAGTAAGTTGGCAACGGCACCGATCGCAACAGAAAACATTCCGATGGTTGAATATCCTTGTGCATTAATAAATGGATTCATTCCAATGGCGATCATAGATGGCAGTGTACCGATCAGATAGATCATCATATATGGAAAAGCATAAACGAGAGCATCCTTGGAAGCCCCGAATAATATCAAAAGCGGGCGTGCAAATAAAAGCCCAATGAGCATCAATACGACAGCACTAAAACAAACCATAGTAAATGATGTATTCATGATATGGACAGCCTGTTTATTTTTCTTTTGCCCTCGGCTGATCGAAAATAAAGGAGCTCCACCACTTCCAAATAAGTTAGCAAATGCAGTAATGATCACAACCAGCGGAAAGCACAGTCCAACAGCACCAAGTGCAGCTGTTCCAATATGCGGGATTCGTGCGATATAAATACGGTCAACAATGTTATATAATAAGTTTAAGATCTGAGCAACAAGCATAGGAAGTGCAGCTGCAAAGATATT
>JAHZAT010000107.1 GCA_019423795.1 Clostridiales bacterium | reverse complement strand
TAAATGAAAACGAGTTCTTTCCTTATTATATATAGAAAGAACTCGTTTTGCAATTCTTGTTTTGTTTTACTTATTCCATATTTGCATGTCTCTTGAACAGATCTTCACTGTTCTGGTTTGTGATTCTCATCAGATCCATTACCATTGCATCATATGTGATCCAGCTTAATTCTTCAAAGGAAGAGCCGGATGCCTGAACACTTCCTCCTTTATTCTGATCCACACATTTTTCTGTTACTCCAGGAATCTTAATGATCGCATCCGCCATAGATCCGATTTTATTTTCTGGGAACATGGTAAGAGTCGCTACTTTTGCTCCCTGATCCTTAGCTTTTTTTGCATTTGATACAAGACTTGCTGTATTTCCTGAACCCGATCCCAAAATCAGAAGATCACCTTCCTGAATTGATGGTGTTGTAGGTTCACCAACAAAATATACTGTATATCCAAGATGCATCAATCTGTTTGAAAATCCTCTTGCTGCAAATCCTGAACGCCCTGCACCTCCAACAAAGATTCTTTTCGCTTCTGTGATCAGTTTTTCTACTGATTCTAAACCTTCATTATCAATCTGCTTTGCATTTCCTTTTAATTCATCAAGAATCGCAAAAATATTCTTTGCTTCTGACATACCATAACCTCCTGACTGAGTTTCTTTCTATTTGTTAATACCTTTTATATCTTTTAATTTATAACATTGCTTCTTTGATCGCTTTTGCTTCTGCAACTGGATCTTCTGCATTTCCGATCGCACTTCCAACAATTACGATATCTGGTTTTAACTCTACGTATTTCGCGATTGTTTTGCTGCTGATTCCACCTGCTACTGCAATTTCAGCTTTCTTAGAGCTTTCCTTCATAACTTTCAGATCACCAATCGGTTCTCTTCCGACTGCCTGTGCATCTGCACCTGTATGAACTGCTAATACATCAACTCCAACTTCTTCAAGTTCTGCGACTTTTGCTGGGATATCTTCGATCGTGATCATATCAACAACTAATTTCTTTCCATAGTCCTGTGTTGCTTTGAATGCACCTTTGACTGTTAAAAGGTCTGCTGCTGCACATACTGTTACATAGTCTGCTCCTGCTTTGATTGCATTCTCAGTTTCTAAGTAACCACCATCCATGATCTTGCAGTCTGCTAAAACTTCTTTGTCTGGGAATTCTTTTTTCATTCTTTCTACTGCATTATTTCCTGCGTCCAGACAAATTGGTGTTCCAACTTCAATAATATCGATATAATCTTTTACCTTTTCTACAAGTTTGATTGCTTCTTCTGTTTTCATTTCATCTAAAGCTAACTGTAATTTCATTTCTTTTCCCTCCAGTCTAGTAATTCTTCATTCCGATCGGCACTGCCGGTTCTGATAAAAGTTCTTTTATTTCGTCATCTAAATCTACAATTGTCAGAGATGCTCCATTCATATCCAGCGATGTTACATAATTCCCGATATAAGTTTTCCATACTTTGTGCCCAGCCTTTGCTAACACTTTTTCTACTTCATCGTAAAGCACATATAATTCCATCACTGGTGTTGCTCCTAAACTAGAAAGCATCACTGCAACTTCTTTTCCTTCTTCAAAATCAAAATCATTTAAAATGGTTTCTGCCATTTCCTGTGCCATTTCACTTGCCGATTTTAATTTTTCCACTTTTGTTCCGGCCTCGCCATGATGTCCTACTCCAAATTCCATCGTTCCATCTTCGATCTTAAAATTTGAATGTCCTAATGCCGGGATCACACATGGTTCCAATCCAACACAAATGCTTTTTGTGCGGTTGACTACATTTTGGGCTGATGCGATAACATCATCAAGACTTCCGCCTTTTGCTACTCTTGCTCCACCTACTTTCCACATGAAAAATCCACCAGCAATTCCATGTCTTTGTTCTTTTACTGCCTTTGGTGCAGATGCTACATCATCATTTGCAACGACATATTTTACTTCGATGTCATCATCTTCTGCCATCTGAACTGCCATCTTTACATTCATGTTGTCTCCGGCATAATTCCCAAATAATACTGCAACTCCTTCTCCCTGATCAGCATCTACGATCGCATCATAAAATGCCAGTGCAGGGGGAGATGCAAACACTTCACCGATTGCGACACTGTCAAGCATTCCGTCTCCAAGATAACCTACGAATGCGGGTTCGTGCCCGCTTCCTCCTCCGGTTATCACTCCAACTTTTCCTTTTTTCATCTCTTTCATGGAAATGACATGATCATTTTCTTCTGAAAATCTAACTTCTGGATTAGCCTTTACCAGACCTTTTAACATATCATCTACGATGAAATCTGGATTATTTACAAATCTCTGCATGTTTAATCATTCACCTTCTTCCAGCAATCTCAAGGATGCATCTGCAATCGCTTTTAATATCAAGTAACATGATGTTGCTCCTGCATCCTGATGTCCTCTAGATCGTTCTCCTAAACGGCTTGCTCTTCCTATTTTAGCTACCATTGTTTTTGTAGATTCCAATCCTTTCTCTGCCACTTCTGTCATCGCCTTTAATGCCTGTTTAAAATCTGACTTGTTGCTTTCATATGCTTCAATCGCAGGAGATAAAACATCGATTAATGTTTTATCTCCTGGTTTAGCATCTGTCAGATCAGATAAATTAGAATAGGCTTTACAAAGCATTTCTGACATAACCTGACTGTCAATGACTTCCATTTTTTTTGATGCAACACTAAGGCCTCTGAAAAAACTTCCATATAAAGGTCCCATAGAACCTCCGATTTTGCTGATCAAAATCTTACTGATTGTCAGAAAACCTTGGCTCATATTGACACCATCTTTCTTTTCAAGCTCTTCCTGAGCAAAAGTCATTCCCTTGTTCATGTTAATACCATGATCTCCGTCACCAGCTTCTCCATCAATTTGACTTAGGTAATCTCTGTTTTCTTGAATTGTACTGATAACTTTATCCACTAATTTTATGCCATCTTTGTTTGTAAACTCCATTTATTTGTTTCCTCCAGTTTTAGAAAATACCGAAAAATGCTCCTACTAATGAAACTGCAACGATCATTAGCATGATAACAACCATGTTCTGGTTTTTCTTATTTAACCACCAGTAAACTGCTAATACCGCTAATAATGGTAATAATCCCGGTACAATTCCATCTAAGATATTCTGAATAACATATGGTTCATTTCCTTTACCAAATGTGAACTGAAGTGGTGTAGACAATTTCACATATGTTGATGATAATGCACCCATCATATAAATACCAAGCGCACTTGCCGCTGTTAATAACTGCTGAATCTTACCAGATCCTAATATACTACGTACAGATGAACGTCCTTTGCGATAACCAAATGCTGCAAAGTTTGTTCCGATGATCATCTGAATGATCGGCAATAATAATAATACGAAACATCCAATTGGACTTCCCTGTGCAGATAATGTTGCACCTAAAGCGAAGATGATCGGTTTAAATGTTGCCCAGTCTAAGGAATCTCCAACACCTGCCATAGGTCCCATTAATCCAGATTTAACACTCGTGATAGTTTCATCATCGATTGGGGCTCCTTTTGCTTTCTGCTCTTCCATGGCGATCGTAATACCATTGATCACAGATCCAAATACAGCTTCTGTGTTGTAAAATACCATGTGACGTTTTAATGCTGCTGTAAAATCTTCTTTTTTCTTATACAGTTTCTTAAAGATCGGGATCAGTGACATACAAAATCCTAACGCCTGTAAACGTTCATAAGAAATTCCTGTTTCTGCAAAAAAGTAATATGTTAACCAGCTTTTCTTGACATCTTTTTCTGTAATCTCTTCTGGGAGATATTCCTGTTCTAATTTCTTTTCTTCTGCCATAACCTTACGCCTCCTCTGCTTTTTTATTTGAGAATGTCATAACAAGTAAAATGACACAAACTCCGAATATTGCTGCTTCAAATACAGTAATTTTACTAACAATTACAAGGAAATATCCAACAAAGAATAATGGCATTAATTGTTTCTTTCCGATTACAAATAATGTTAACGCAAATCCTAATGCTGGAAGTAAACCACCAGCTACACTGAATCCTTCTGTTAACCATGTTGGTACTGAGTTCATGAAATTCTGCACTGCATCTGCTCCGTACATATTTGCTAAGAATGGCACTGGGAATCTCATGAAGAAACTTAAGATTGTTGGAAGTACTACGTTACAAATTACGATTCCTTTTGCATTTCCGTCTTCTGCGTATTTATCTCCCATATGTACAAATACTACATTGACTGTTTTTCTGATCTGATCTAAGAATACACCAAGTACTCCAACCGGTACTGCAAGTGTGATTGACTGTGCACTTGTCATACCTGCACTTAATGCGATTGGAATAGCTATCAAACCTGCTAAACAATCATCCGCTGGAAGGTTTGATCCAGCAGCAACTAATCCAATATAAAGAATCTGAACAGCTGCTCCAATAATGATTGCCTGTTTGACATCTCCCATGATCAGACCAATCCATAATGCTGCTACTAATGGCTGACGTAATGCATGTGTAAATGCATATCCAACGTCAGTTTTCATGATCCAGTAATAAATTCCCGTAAAAATACTAACACCTAACATATGTTATCCCCTCACTTTCTTCGCCGCACCATCCAGTGATAATTTTTTCTCTTCTGGTGTTACCTGAAATGTTACTTCTGCTCCAGTATCTTGAATTGATAAAAGATCCTGTACATCTTTCTCATCAATAGAAATTCCTTTTACAACCGATGTTCTTCCATTTCCGCTTCCGAGTCCACCGATCTGTACTTGTTTAAATATAATTCCTTTATCCACCACTGACTTGCAGTCTTCGATGCCTCTGAACAGGACTAATACATTTCCTTTGTCATATTCACCGCCATTTGCATTTGCTACAAAATCATCAATAGAAATTACATCCACCGTCATTCCCGGAGGTGCTGCCATTACATAAATGTCAGCCATAAATTCGTCTTTTGACAATGCATCATTGACAACTACGATTCTTGTCGCAGAAATCTTGTTACTCCATTTCGTAATTACCTGACCGTGAATTAAACGAAAATCGATTCGAACTAATTTAATTCCTTCCATCATAGCCCCTTCCTTTCTTTCATTATTTTTCTGATATTTCTGACTCCATCTTTTGCCGCATTCATTAAGTCTTCTTCCAACTCATCACCTTTTAACATTCCTCGCTGCATTTCAGCTTCGATCAGCATTGCAAGGTTCAGTCCTGCAAGTACTGTATAGTTTTTCTCTAATGCAAATCTTGCTGCTGTGTTAGAAGGAGTTCCGCCAAATAAATCTGTTAAAATGATCGTATCATCTGGTGCCTTATCAAGCAGCTCTTTTAATTCCATCGCCAGATCCATAGGATCGGTACCTTCCATCAACGAAAGACTATAGACATTCTTAAGTTCTCCCGCGATCATCTCTGCGCTTCCCTTTACTTCCGCTCCTAATTTTCCATGTGTTATAAGAATTATCCAAGGTTTCATCTCTGTCTGCATACCATTTCCTCCTAAACTAATTCATGTTATCCTCTGGATTTTCCGCCTGTAATATTCATGATCGTTCCAGTGATATATGATGCATGATCTGATAACAAATATGTTACTAAATCTGCGATTTCATCTAATTTACCAACTCTTCCTAATGGAATTACTTTCTGATAATCTGTAGAAACACTTCCCGCTTCCTGTCCTCTTGTGTAAGCCAGTTCTTTTACATGTTCTGGATTTCCCATTGGCGTTGGCTCATTGATTCCTGGTGCAACTGCTACGACTCTTACATTATAAGCTCCTAATTCTTTTGCCCAAGATAATGTAAATGAATTTACCGCTCCTTTTGTTGCTGAATAAATATTCTGTCCTTTAGAACCTTCCATTCCAGCTTCAGAACTCATATTTAAGATTACTCCACTTTTTTGTTTGATCATAATTCTTGCTGCTGCCTGTGCACAGAACATAACACCTTTTACATTAACACCCATCATGAAATCAAAATCATCTTCACTGTTTTCATGGTTTGGATCACTATGATAGTAGTCTACTAACATCCTTGGTCTGTTGACTCCAGCGTTATTTACCAAACAATCAAGTTTTCCGAATTTCTCGACTGTTTTATTTACCATTTCTTCTACTTCTTCTTTTTTGGTAACATTACATTTTACATACATGACGTTTTCATTATCATCATATGCATCACAGTCTGCCATATCTGCGATTACAACTTTTGCATGATTCTTTAATAATGCTTCTACGATATGAGATCCGATTCCCATACTTCCACCAGTTACAATTACCACTTTGTCACTCATGTCAATCCACTCTTTACTCATCAGTTACCTCCTTTTGTTGGCTTTATTTTTTCTCATTCGGATGTTCTGTATAGACGTCCTTACGTCTTGACATAATAGTAACACCACTTTTTGCAAAAATCAATCCATAAAAACACACAAAAAATCACATCAATTTTCGTCATTTCTTACAAAAATGTGACTTTTTTTGTATTTTGCAATATTTTTTTCACAAATTTTCTCATTCAGCCCACAATATAAATGTGCTGGTAAATTTTGTTATATTATGATAAGATACAGATATGGAAATTAGTTATACCCCCAATAATTCCTATATATTTTTTATCTTATTAAACAGAGGTTTTGTATGAAGAAAAATTCCAAATCAAAAATAAAATCAAACAGTCCGCTTCCTCTTTACTTTCAGATCAAAGAAGACCTCAAAAGCAAAATAGAAAACGGTATTTTGAACGAAGGTGAGTATTTACCCTCTGAATTTAAACTTATGGAGCGATATGGCGTCAGCCGTCCTACAATACGACAGGCTGTTGAAAATCTGTGTCAGGAAAATTTTCTTGAGAAACAACGCGGAATCGGTACAATGGTCAAAAGCAAGAATTCCAGACTTTCCACGAGAAATCTTGGTGATCTGCTCAATTTCAATGAAGAAGCTCAAAAAAAATCCTATATATCTTCAACGGATGTTCTTGAATTTTGTACTGTTCCATCCAATCCTTCTTTAAAAGAGGTTTTCGGAGACGATGTTTCTTCTTTTTACCGTATCAAACGTCTTCGTTTTCTGGATCACAAACCAGCAGAATTAGTTACAACTTATATTCCAAAATATCTGATTGAGAATCTAAACGATTACGATCTTACTAAAAATTCTTTATTTGATATTTTAGAACGCGAAAAGAATATCTACGTTGATTATGCCGAAAAACTCCTGCGTGCAGTAAATGTTTCAAAAGATGTTGCAAAATATTTAGAGATCGTACCAAATACAGCCGTCCAGTTTGTTCACACGGTAACTTATAATACAAAGGGCATTCCTATTGAGTACTCAGATGCATTTGATGTCAATGAATTTTCAAATTTCAAATTGATCGTTAAAAAAAACAGAGGTCATGACTGTTGAGCCATGACCTCTGTTTTTTCTTATTTTTACTTGTTGCATTTTTCTTCTAATTCATGATAATTTTTTATGATTTCGTCAAAGATTCTGCTTCCTTTTTCAATTTCAGTAAAATGTGTAACAGCTTCTTCAATTCCATGTTCTTTGACATATTCTAATAATTCTACAGATTGTTCATCTTCTTTTACATCAAACATAAAAGCAGCTGCAATTCCTTTTATGATCAGTCCATTTTCCAGTCCTCTTTCCTCACATTGCACTGCCGGTCCTACAAGACGATCTTCGTGACCTAATTTACGAATTGGTGCTCTCGAAATTCTAGCAACAGTATCTGTAACTCCAGGTGTCAGGAATCTGTTTAACGCAAAGTCAATATAGTCTGCCATTTGTTGATGCGTAAATCCGTGTTTCTTCTCTAATAATACACCGATTTCCAACATAACACTTCTTGTCATTTCCACATTTTCTTCTTTCGCAAAATAATCCTGAATAATATCATATCCCATTATATGTGCAATATATCCTGACCAGGCATGTCCCCCATTGATCGTATATAATTTTCTCTCGAGATATTTTTTTAAATTATCTGTATATTCCGGTCCTTTAATCGGCAGGTTCTGAGGGTCTGCTAATTTATCAACTTCAATTACTAATTCATAGTCTTTTCCTATTTCAATCCCATCACGTCCATCTCTGTCTGTTCCGAATACCATTCGGTCAACTGCTGTATTTGGCACTGCTGCAATCTGATCTAGTTCTTCTTTGGTAATGATTCCCGTCTTTATGATTTCTTCTTTTAACATATCTCCACAGAATAATGCATTTTCACAAGGAATTACATTTACTTTCGTTTTTCCTGCTTCTAACCTTGCTTTCAATCCCTGTGCCAGACTTCTAGCAATCTTTGGGAAATTATCTGCCAAAACTGCTGTTGTTACAAGATCTGCTTCTACGATTGCATCTGTTACTTCTTCTGGTTGTGTGATCGGTGATAATGCTGATACGTGGTCAATCTCTTTTCGTTGATAGTTATCTTCGATCAGATATAAATAATAATTGTGGTATTTGTTTAATTCATCATTCAGTTTTTCATTTACATCTACAAATGTAATCTCATACCCTGTCTCATGAATCAGGTCGGCAATGAATCCTCTTCCGATCTTCCCCGCTCCAAAGTGTACCGCTTTCATTTGTTTTCCTCCTTCTATGTGATTTTATGTGTTTTTATGTGGTTTTATGTTTAGATAGTACAACTATTTTTATTTTATGTCAATACATTTTAGGTCAAATGTGACTTTTTGTTTATTTATTCAATATTATTCACAATAATTGACTATTTATCACAAATCGTATAAAATATAATTAAAATAATAAATACGAAAGGGGTATGTTATGGGTAAGATCATTGCAGCCGAACGTCAAAAAGAAATTTTAAAACTTTTACATGATAATGGAAGTGTGAAAATAGGACAACTTGCGGATTATTTTGAAGTATCTCGTGAAACAATTCGCCGCGATCTTTCTTATCTGACAGAAATAGGTGCCGCTCAAAGAAGTCATGGCGGGGCTACTTCCATTTATGAATTTGGCAATATTCCAATTGAAACTAGAATCAATAAAGATGCGGATATTAAGACGAAACTATGCGAAAAAGCTCTAGAATTTATTCCTCAAACTGGAGTGATTTATCTGGATTCTGGAAGCACGATCGTTCATATGGCACAACTTCTTGCGCAGAGAGCTGGATGTACGATTGTTACTTCATCACTAAGTGCAGCGAATGTTTTATTAAACAGCGATAATACAACAATCATTACTGGCGGTCAGTTAAATCCTGGGAATATGTCAATCGAAGGATTCCAGACAACAAGCTTCATTAACACCTTAAAGGTCGCTGTATCTTTTCTTGGTACAAACGGATTCGAACAACACAAAGGACCTGCTGTTTCTGATTTTACAGATGCGCAGACAAAACAGGCAATCCTTCCGAATGCTAAGATCAATGTTGTAATTTCTGATAGTTCAAAAGCCTCTACTTCTGCCTTGGTGCAGTATGCGAGCTGGCGGGATATTGATTATTTTATTACTGACAGTAATCTTCCAAAGCCAATGTATGATATGATCAGCGAGATGACGAAAGTAATACTTGTGGATGTGAATTCGTAAATTATTGTCAACATCTAGAAACGGAGGTAAGAGCCATAAAAAATAAAATTAAAGTATTATCAGGAGCACAATTAAAATACATTGCATTTTTATCAATGCTGATTGATCACACAAATAAGGCATTGATCTATCCAAATTTAAATGGTGGCCGATTGAATACAGTTAGTGACATATTTGACATTATCGGGAGAATTGCATTTCCAATCTTTGCATTTTTACTTGTAGAAGGTTTTTTTAAAACAAGAAGCAGGGCTAAATACCTTGCAACTTTATTAATATTCGGGGTAATTTCAGAAGTTCCTTTTGATCTGTTTACAACAAAGCAATTTTTTGAACCAAACTGGAATAACATTATGTTTACGTTAGCACTTATGCTTGTTACAATTTGGATGATCGACGTGTTAAAAAAGAAAATGGAAAAGTTTCCTAAGATATTATGGTTTTTCTTGTCATTTGTGATCCTAGCGGTCATGTGCCTGATCGCTGCCATTCTCAGCCTTGACTACGATTATCATGCAATTTTAATTGGGTATTTTTATTATATTTTTCATAGAAAAGAACTTATTGCAATTCCATTTAATTTCTTATCCATGTATAAAGAACCATGGGCACTTCTTGGATTTGGATTGGTACTTACGTATAACGGAGAACGTGGAAAACAGAATAAGCTGATCAATTATTTATTTTATCCTGTCCACTTGCTGATACTTGGACTGTTAAGAATATACTTAGGAATATAAACACAAAATTTATCCGCCAATATTATATATAGAAAGAACTCGTTTTGCAATTATTTCATCCTTGTATTTTTCCGTCTACTATCTTAATGATCCTATTACATTTTGCTGCAATATTGGGATCATGTGTTACGATTATAATTGTTTTACCTTGTTGGTTTAGCTTGGAAAAGATTTCCATCACTTCTCTCCCCGTTTCCTGATCTAATGCTCCCGTTGGTTCATCAGCCAAGATGATCTCAGGTGAATTCACGATTGCTCTTGCTATCGCTACTCTTTGCTGCTGTCCTCCTGATAAATCGCAAACCCTTATTTCTTTTTTGTCTTCTATCTCTAAATCTTTTAGTATATTCTCAATATATATCCTTTCTTCTTTTAATCTCTTTCTACTATATCGAAGTGGCAATCTTACATTTTCATATACTGTCATTTCATTTATCAGTGCAAAATCCTGAACCACAAAGCCAAATTTTTCATTTCGTAATCTGGCTTTTTCTTTTTCAGGATAATCTGAGATTTCATTTCCGTCAAGAAAATATTCTCCTTGTGTTGCACGATCCAAACAACCCATAATATTCATTAATGTTGTTTTCCCCGCCCCTGACGGTCCCATCAGAGCAATATAGTCTCCATCTTCTATACAAAGATCAATATCCTTCAGAATTGTCGTTTCTTTACAATATTGCTTTGATATATTCTTTAATTCAATCAATTTTACGCCCTCTATTTATGAAACATTTTTATCTTTATATACCATCGTTATTAACATCAGTGAAAAAATCAGCACAAATATCTGTAATAAAAAGTTTGATGACATCCATTTTCTCTCATGACTATTAAGTTCTTCCCACTCTTTACAATTATGTAAATATTCAATTAGCTTATCTGTATTATTATCATAATCATATTGCGAAATTCTTTTATACAGTTCTAATTCTGTAAAAAGTCTAACGGAATTTGACTCAATACAGCCGGTATATTCATCTATATAAACATATATTTTCATATCATCATTCATTTCTTCATAATATATCTTGCTACTAGTTGAATACTCTATACTA
Organism: Clostridiales bacterium; assembly: GCA_019423795.1. Classification (GTDB taxonomy): domain Bacteria; phylum Bacillota; class Clostridia; order Lachnospirales; family Lachnospiraceae; genus Anaerostipes. The sequence goes on along the minus strand of JAHZAT010000107.1, from coordinate 12,834 downwards.
TATGCACGTAATTTTATATCTTTAGGCAAAGCATTTTCTCCATCCATCGAATGAATAACATTAAATATAAATACTTTCATTTGATCATCTGAAATACTTTGCTTTATATCTTTTATAATAAATTTTTGTTTTAAATAATGAATAACTTCTTCTGCACTTCTTTCACCAATAATTGATGGATCTTTATATTTTTTTATCAATGTTTTAACGAATTGATTCATATTAAATTGCTACGCTCCTTATTAATTTATATTTGCAGTTCCCCAATTATGCGTAGCTGCCACCCATCCTTTACTTAAAAAATATACATATAATTTAGATGAAACAACTCTAACATATTTAACTGTCTTTGGAATGGATGCATCACCAATATTTACATATCCTGATTTTCTTGCTGTAAATTTATAACTTTTATCTTCGTAAGTTTTATATGTTAATGGCGAAAGCAGATTTGGAGTCATGATTTTTAATTGTTTAAATTTAATATGGTTCATTAGCTGGTTAGATTTATATTTTATATATACATGAACATTCTTTGAATTTCCATTTCTAACTAATGAAAGGCTGCATGTTGCAATTGCATTTGTAGATCTTTCATTCATATCAATCTTCTCTAAATCATCCGTATTAATTTGTGTTTCGATAGGAATTTCATATATCTCCTCGTTATCTTCTGTTAAACCTGATAACTCAGAAATCCCAATACTATTTTGTACAGACTCCGCTGCACTTACATTGGTGCACAATTGCACACTTAAAAATAATGTTAATAAAAAAACGCCACAATATCTATATATTTTCATTTAGTTTTCTCCTCATTGTTTTTTCCTTAGACACCTGATTCAATTTCTTTATTCACGGTATTGCTTTGATATATTCTTTAATTCAATCAATTCTACACCCTCTATCTTTCCTTCTTCAATTCCTGAATCGGTTTTTTCAACCAATGCATTATCGGAAATGCTGCAACCAGCCCATTCATCAGTAATATTGCAATCAATTGAAGTAAATATTCATATAAATTATTACACAACACAATTGACGGAACACTTGATGTACATATAATAGCCGCTACTGGCAACATAATATTAATACAAATATCCTTTCTTGATGCTCCACAGATCATACGTATTCCGTATTCCGTTTTACGTTCCTCAATCAAATGAACTAACATTGATACTATACTAATGATACAAAATACGGACAAAATTCCATTCATAATCATAATAAAACTGACTTCCGTCCAAAAATCAGCTTTCAGATCATCTATCTGTTTTCTCATGCCATGAATCTCATAATCTTTAAATCCATATTGTCGAATTTTCTTTGTTATTTTTTCTATTACTGCATTGTCATTTATTGAAAACGTCAGATGATTTACATAGCAGCCTCCCCATTCTTTTGCTTGATAAATCATAGGGATTACAATCTGATCATCCATAGACACGACATCTGAATTCAATTCTGTATCTAAATAGGATGCTCCCTCTTCAAGAACTCCTATCACTTTATATTTTCCATCCAGAATCTGTCCTTTTTTTATGTATTCTCCATAATCTGCTCCAACCAGAACCGGTATAAGATTACTTGAAATATCTTCATAATCTTTTTGTGAAAAAACTTTTCCATTTTTGGTTTTTATATGATAATAATCCAAAAAATGTTCCGTGACATATGTAATCTGAAAATATTTTTTTCCTGTATCCTTAAATGCAATAAATTTATCAGGAATCTTACTTGATTTTAACACGATATCCGATACGCCAAACGAAAAAGCTGTATCATTACAAAGTTCATTTATCTCCTTACGAAATTTTTGATATGTTTCAAGTGTGCAATCTGGCATATTATCAGAATTCTGATCCTGAAACGCAAAATATGATTTATCTTTCTTTTCAGAAATCTGTTTTAATTTCTGATGAAACGAAACATATTTTATTGCCAAATGACACGTATATTGACCGATTATAAAGATTAATATCATTTGTAAAAAAAATAAAAAATATTTCCCTTTTCTTCGTAAGACGGAATCACAAAAATCACTCAAAATTTCTAACACTTTGTTGCCTCCATACAATCACACTTCCCATCAACATCGGAATCAAGCAAGATAACACAGAGATCCCCAAAGTTCCCTTATGCACATTCCATATCCCTTCGCTATACGAAAGTGGCAGCAAGCAAAATAGGAAACTTAATACTATACCAAGAATAGCAGAAATTATCATTATCCCGATATAATCCAACAAAAAGAGGATCATAATCTGTTTTTTATCCGCTCCTACAATCCTGCGAATATAAAATTCTTTTTTTCTGCTATCAATCCAATTTTTCAGAAGCTCCCATATGTTAACGATCATTATAAGAATCATAAACAAAAGAGTCATATAAAATTTCTTTCCAATATCCGAATTCACATTAATACTCCTTGCATCAATATGATTTGTATACATTGCTGATATAACACGAATTGAAAAAAATGCTACAGCGTGAAAACATATCAGCAATTTTGATTTGTAAAACATCTATTCCCTATTTGTTATATTTATAGTATGTTTTTGATACATAAAAAGGTAAATTTGTTAATGTAGCCTTAACATCTCTTCCTGTTTTCCATCCTGAAGATCGACCCGCCTCAGTAACTTTCGCACTTGCACTCTTATAAGGTGATTTCTTATATGCCCAAGCTCTAATACCTGTTTCTGTTATTGTAGAAATATCATAATGTCCATATTGTGTCATTCCGTATACTGTTCCCACAGTAGCGATAACAAATGCCATTGACATTACCAAACCCGTACACATTTTTTTAACTTTTCTCTTCATCTTAATCTCCTTTTGTTTAAAATTTCTTGATACAGTAATTATATTTTATACAAATATATTTGTCAAGAATATATTGACAAATAATATATTACTATATAAAATTATTAAATAAATGAAAGGAGAGGTTTCTTATTTTATGTCCACTCGTAATAGCCCATATAGATTAGATATGTTAGTTCTGAGTACACTGTCAAAACATGATTGTTATGGATATCAGTTGACACAAATTTTTGATGAATGTTCTAATGGTATCATAAAGCCAAAGGTTTCTTCCCTATATCCAATCTTATATCGATTAATTGACCAGGGATATATTAGTAGTTATGAAGAAATTATCAAAAACAATCGACGTAGAGTATATTATCATTTGGAACCAAAAGGATTCGAGCTTTTACAACAATTAATTGATGATTACCAAAAATACACTGCCAGTATACAATCTATTTTAAATTACAAATAATTTTTTATTAAAGGAGTATTCTATAGTGAGAAATTCTTATTACAGCAAATTTTATAAAGAAACCAAATCATTGTTTCCTTTTTTCGGTAAATCCGAAAAAGCATATCTGCGTCAATACCAATCAGAAATCGACACATATTTAGAAGAATTTCCAGACTCTTCATACAATGATATGAAAGAAAGAATTGGTAGTCCAAAAGATGTAATTTTCAGTTATTATGATAACATTGAAAACGATGATTTAATGAACAAAATTCGTATTTCAAAATACTTTAAAAGAGTGTTACTCATTATTCTAGGAATATTTATTCTATATTTTTCAATACAATTTGCTTGTCTTTATAAATCATATCATGATTTACAAGATTCAATCATTATTCACGAAAACACAACTATCCAAGAAATCAAATAAATTCGAAAGGAAATTATAACTATGAAATCTATAAAAATTATTTTATGTATATGTTTTGGCATTCTAATAAGTAATACCACTATTATGGCATCTACTTCTCAAACTAATACTGTTGTTGAAACTTTTAGTGATGGAAGTTACATAGAGTCTTCTATATCTTTCCCCTCCACCTCAAAAGCACTTTCCAGTTCTTCTACTAAAACTGCTAGCAAAACCAGCACTTACAAAAATAACTCTGGCAAAACATTATGGTCTGTTACAGTAACTGGATCATTTACCTATAATGGTTCTACATCAAAATGTATTCGTTCCACCGTATCAACTACTTGTCCCGATCGCAATTGGAAAATCATAAAATCTTTTGCCAATAAAACGGATTCAACGGCATCTGCTACTGTCTCCACTGCACAATATTTAAATGGTATTCACATGCGTACCATTAACAGAACCATTAAATTAACTTGTTCTAAAACAGGAAAATTATCATAATATATCTTAATAAACATAGATATGATTTTTAGTTTCCCTACAGCAGAGAATATTGTGTATGAAAGGGATTCTCTTTGGGTATATTCATAAAAAAATAAATAAAAAAAGAAGAAAATTCTCTGGCCTAATTTTCTTCTTTTTTTATTTATTTTTTTATGAATATACCCAAAGCCAACCCTTCAAATCAGAATTTTCGAAATCTCTGATATCTCTGTTCCACCAGTTCTTCTGATGTCATCTTATCATATTTCTCAATAAATCCAAGGATCATTTCTTTCATTTGTTCAGAAATATCCAAAATATTGTCAATACTTGCAGGCTCTGGCTCTTCGATCACCTGCTCAATCACACCTAATTCTTTTAGATCGTTCGCTGTAATCTTCATAACTTTAGCAGCTTCGGAAGCCCTGTTCCCATCTTTCCAAAGAATCGCTGCAAATCCTTCTGGAGACAGTACAGAATATGTAGAATTTTCCATACTCCACACTTCATTTCCAACAGCCATAGCCAAGGCTCCACCACTTCCTCCTTCTCCGATCATGATAGAAAGAATCGGTACTTTGATGTTTGACATCTCGAATAAGTTTCTTGCGATTGCCTCTCCGACTCCGCCTTCTTCTGCCTCTAATCCACAGAATGCTCCTGGTGTGTCTACAAAGAGAATGATCGGACGATGAAATTTCTCTGCCTGTTTCATCAGTCTTAGGGATTTTCTGTATCCTTCTGGTGATGGCATTCCAAAATTTCGTTTGATATTTTCTTTGGTTGAGCGTCCTTTTTGCTGTCCGATGACTGTCACTGGTCTTCCTCCAATAGAGGCTAATCCACCAACGATCGCTTTGTCATCTCCAAAATAACGGTCTCCGTGTAAGGACATATATCGTTCAAAAATCGTAGAAATATAATCAAGACTTGTTGGGCGTTCTGCTGATCTTGAGATCTGCACTCTTTCCCATGGGGTAAAATTACTGCTCATATTCACAACTCCTTATGATCGTTACCAGCACTTTTCTTAATTTCTTGCGCTCTACGATCTTATCTACAAATCCATGTTCTAACAAAAATTCTGCTCGCTGGAATCCTTCTGGCAACTTCTGTCCGATCGTCTGTTCAATGACTCTCGGTCCAGCAAATCCGATCAATGCTCCTGGCTCTGCCAAAATAACATCTCCAAGCATTGCAAAACTTGCTGTAACACCTCCAGTTGTAGGATCTGTTAATACTGTGATATATAATAATCCTGCTTCATCATGGCGTTTCAATGCTGCGGATGTTTTTGCCATCTGCATTAGAGATACGATTCCTTCCTGCATTCTAGCTCCACCAGAGCATGTGAAAATGATGATCGGTAATCTCATCTGTGTTGCACGTTCAACTGCTCGTGTGATCTTCTCACCAACAACTTCTCCCATGCTTCCCATCATGAAATCTGCTCCCATGACTGCGATCACAACATCTTTTCCTAAAATCTTACCTTTTCCTGTAACGACTGCTTCATCCAGATTTGTTACAGAACGTTGACGTTCCAGTTTATTTTTATATCCTGGGAAGTTCAGCGGATCGCTTGTATCCATCTTTGCATCCCATTCTTCAAAAGTATCTTTATCTAATACCATGGCAATTCTTGTCTTTGGACGAATTCTGAAATAACTGCCACAGACTGGACATACATAATCATTTTCGATCAGATCCTCATTATATACAGGCTTTCCACAGCAGTTACACTTCTGGAATAATCCTTCTGGTGCCTGAAATTCAAGGAGCGTGTCCTTTGCTTTTCGTACACGTTCTGCCTGTTTTACTTCCTGAGGTGATAATGTCCTTTTCTTAAACATATCTTTTAATGACATGATACTCACCTTAACTTTCTTTATTCAGCTTCATTTTCAGACTGATGTTTCTTCTGAAAACGTTCAATAAATCCTGTATCAACATTGCCTTCGATAAAATCTTCATCATTGATGATCTCATACTGATAGTCAATGTTTGTCTTCACGCCTTCTAATACAAGTTCTCCCAATGCATTACGGAGTTTGCGAAGTGCCAACTTACGATTTTTATCATATACGATCAGTTTTGCGATCATAGAATCATAGTATGGTGGAATCTGATATCCTGCGAATAATGCAGAATCAATTCTCACTCCTTTTCCTCCTGGAAAATGTACATTTGTTACAGTTCCTGGACTTGGACGGAAGTCATGTTCTGTGTCTTCCGCATTGATTCTCACTTCGATCGCATGTCCATGAACATGTACATCTTCCTGTGTATAAGTCAGATGTTTTCCTGCGGCGATACGGATCTGTTCACGGATCAGATCGATTCCTGTAACCCATTCAGTCACTGGATGCTCTACCTGAATTCTTGTGTTCATCTCAATAAAATAGAAATCTCCATGTTTGTCACGTAAGAATTCAATCGTTCCTGCACTATAGTATTCTGCTGCTTTTGCTGCTTTGACTGCGATCTCACCCATCTTCTTTCGCTGTTCATCACTGATTGCTGGAGATGGTGATTCTTCGATCAGTTTCTGGTGTCTTCTCTGAATGGAACAATCTCTTTCTCCAAGATGAATCGTATTTCCGTATTTATCAGCAAGAATCTGGAATTCGATATGGCGTGGATCTTCGATATATTTTTCAATATACATCGTTCCGTCGCCAAATGCATTCTCTGCCTCTAACTTCGCTGTCTCAAAAGTATGTACGAAGTCTTCAGAGTCATAGCAGACACGCATTCCCTTTCCACCACCTCCTGCGGAAGCTTTGATCATAACTGGGTATCCCATGTCATCTGCGATCTTCTGCCCTGCTTCTGCCTCATAAACGGCATCTTTTGTACCAGGAACTACTGGAACTCCAGCATCCATCATTGTCTTTCTTGCTGCGGATTTGTTACCCATGCGGTCAATGATTTCTGCGGATGGTCCGATAAATGTGATATTGCATTTTTCACACATTCTTACAAATTTGCTATTCTCAGACAAAAATCCGAATCCCGGATGAATTGCATCCGCTCCGACTGCCATTGCAGCCCCAAGTACACGTTCCATGTCAAGATAACTGTCTTTGGCAGGTGCTGGTCCGATACAGACTGTCTGATCTGCCAATTGGGCATGGAGTGCGTCTTTATCTGCCTCAGAGCAGATTGCAACGGACATGATATCCATCTCACGGCATGCACGAATAATACGAACCGCGATCTCTCCTCTATTTGCAATTAAAATCTTCTTAAACATTTAAGAAACCCTCTCTATCCAATCATAAACGTAATCTCTGCAGATGCTACTTTCTTTCCATCTACAGTTGCTGTCCCTTTTGCAACACCGACTGGTCCTTTGACTTTGATCATCTCAACTTCTAATGTCAGCACATCTCCAGGAACAACTTTTCCTCTAAATTTTGCTTTATTGACTCCGCCTAAGAATGCGATCTTTCCTTTATATTCATCAGCAGAAAGTGCACATACGGCTCCTGTCTGTGCTAACGCTTCAATGATCAGTACTCCAGGCATAACTGGTTCTTGTGGAAAATGTCCTGCAAAAAATGGTTCATTATATGTCACACATTTTTTACCAACGATACGTTTTCCTTCTTCCATCTCCTCAATGCGATCCACTAATAAAAATGGACTTCTGTGAGGGATTGTATTCATAATATCTTTAATATCCATTACCATAATAAATATTCTGCCTTTCTTACTGGATGACCATTAATGGCTGTCCATATTCAACCATCTCACCATTCTCAACTAAAATAGCTGCAACTGTTCCATCGTATTCACTTTCCACTTCATTCATCAGTTTCATTGCTTCAACGATTCCGATTACCTGTCCTTTTTTGACTTTGTCACCGACAGATACAAATGGCTCAGCTCCTTCTGATGGTGCTACATAAAATGTACCAACAAGTGGGGCTTTGATCTCATCTCCATAGAGAATCTCTTCTGGCTGTTCTTCATTCTGTTCTGGCATGATCGCAGCACTCTGTACTGGTACTCCGGCAACAGATGCATCAACTGTTGCGATCTTTGCCTTTTTCTTAGCGATTCTGATTGAAAATTCTTCGTTATTATATTCAAATTCATCGACATTTGCAGAAGATACTGCAGCGATCAATTCTTTCATTTCTTTAACTTCCATGTCAGTCTCCTTCTAAATTAATCCTCAAATTTCTTCACAAGAAGTGTTGCGTTATGTCCTCCAAATCCAAGAGAATTGCTCATAACGTAATTTACCTTGCGGTCTGTTACTGGTTCTAATGTGTAATCAAGATCACATTCTTCATCTGGAACCTTTAATCCTACGGTTGGGTGAATATAATCTTCTTCGATTGATTTAACACATGTGATAAATTCAATCGCACCAGCTGCTCCAAGTCCATGACCGATCATAGATTTTGTAGAGCTGATCTTCACATCATATGCATGTTCTCCTAATGCTTTCTTGATCGCTTTTGTCTCAAATAAGTCATTTGCATGAGTACTTGTTCCATGTGCATTGATATAATCAACTTTATCTGGTGTGATTTCTGCTTCATCCATTGCAAATACCATAGCTCTTGCTGCACCTTCTCCATCTTCGCATGGGGATGTGATATGGTATGCATCACTTGTTGCACCATATCCGACAACTTCTGCTAAAATATCTGCTCCTCTTGCCTGTGCATGTTCAAGGCTTTCTAAAACAACGATTCCTGATCCTTCTCCAATGACAAATCCATCTCTCTCTTTGTCAAATGGAATAGATGCTCTCTTCGGATCATCAGATCCACTTAAAGCTGTTAACGCTGCAAATCCACCAACTGCAACTTCTGATACTGCAGCTTCTGTTCCACCAGCTACCATTACATCAGCTTCTCCGACCTGAATGGATCTATATGCTTCACCAATAGACTGTGTTCCTGTCGCACATGCTGTAACAACGTTGATACTCTTTCCGCGAAGGCCAAATGCAATAGAAACATTTCCTGCAGCCATGTTAGAGATCATCATTGGAACTGCTAATGGTTTCACTCTGTTCGGACCCTTTTTATCTAATGTTCTTGTTGTTGTTTCGATCATCTGAAGGCTTCCAACTCCACATCCAACAGATACACCAATTCTTGTTGTATCTTCTTTCTCAAGATCAAGTCCCGCATCTTCGATTGCTTCTTTTGTCGCAGCTACAGCATACTGTGAAAATAATTCCATACGTCTTGCTGCTTTTGGTGACATATAATCTTTGGCGTTGAAACCTTTGACTTCTGCTGCCAGATGAGCTTTGTATTCTGTTGCATCAAAATATGTAATCGGTGCAAATCCGATCTTCTGCTCTTTGATTCCATTCCAAAATTCTTCCACGCTGTTTCCGATCGGTGTGATCGCACCCATACCAGTTACAACGACACGTTTCATGCTCTTCATATAAAATCTCCTTTACATTCCCATTCCACCGTCAACACTGATCGTCTGACCTGTAATATATGCTGCCTTGTCAGATGCTAAGAAAGCAACTGTCTCTGCAATATCTTTTGTCTGTCCCATTCTCTTTAATGGAATGCTTCCTAATAAATTCTCTTTCACATCTTCTGACAGTACATCCGTCATCTCTGTCTCAATAAATCCTGGAGCGATCGCATTGACCGTGATTCCTCTGGAACCTAATTCTCTTGCCAGAGATTTTGTCATACCAATGATTCCTGCTTTTGATGCACAGTAATTAACCTGTCCTGCATTACCCATAACTCCAGATACAGAAGACATATTAATGATATGTCCGGATCTCTGTTTTAACATGATTCTTGAAACATGTTTCATGCAGTTAAATGTACCTTTTAAGTTTACTTCAATGACTTTATCAAATTCTTCTTCACTCATCTTCATGATCAGGTTATCTTTTGTGATTCCGGCATTATTCACCAGAATATCAATAGATCCAAATTCTTTCTTTACAGAAGTGATTATCTCTTTCGCCACATCAAAATCGGATACATCTCCCTGATATGCTTTTGCTGTTCCACCAGCTGCTGTGATCTCTTCTACAACTGCCTCCGCTTTATCTTTGGAACCACAGTAATTTACGATCACAGTTGCTCCATATCCTGCAAGAGTCAGTGCCGTTTCTCTTCCGATCCCGCGGCTTGCACCTGTTACGATTGCAACTTTTCCACTTAACATGATTACATGATCTCCTTTAATTTCTCTAAATCTTCTACTTTCGCAATGTTGATTGCTTTGACACTACGGTCGATCTTACGCATAAATCCACATAATGTCTTTCCTGGGCCGATCTCTACAAATGTATCTGCACCATCGGCGATCATCTTCTCAATAGATTGTTCCCAGCATACAGAAGAATAAACCTGTCTTCCAAGCAATTCCTTAACTTCATCTTTACTTGTGATAAATTCTGCTGTTGTATTGGATACGTATGGAACTGTTGGATCATCCACTTTAACATCTGCTAATACATCAAGCAATTTCTCTCCAGCTGGTTTTAACATTGGAGAATGAAATGGTCCACTGACCTTCAGTGGCAGAACTCTCTTAGCTCCTGCTTCTTTCAACGCTTCTCCAGCTTCTGCAACCGCTTTTGATTCTCCTGAAATAACGATCTGTCCAGGACAGTTATAGTTTGCGATCGTAACGATTCCTTCAACGTCTGGTAAAACTGCTTCGATCGCTTCTTTCTTCATTCCAAGAACCGCTGACATCGCACCCTCTCCTGCTGGAACAGTATCCTGCATAAGAATTCCTCTCTGCCTTACGACTTTCACTGCATCTTCAAAGCTCATCACATCAGATGCTACAAGTGCACAGTATTCTCCAAGACTTAATCCAGCTGTCAGATCAGGCTTTAATCCCATTTCTTCGATCTTCTCTAGGATTGCAACACTTGCAGTTACCATCGCTGCCTGTGTATATTCTGTAATATTGATATCTTCATTCTCTTCAAAACAAAGTTTCTTTACATCAATATCCAGAACTTCATTCGCCTTGTCGAAAATCTCCTTGCTGCATGCAAAAGAATCATAAAAATCCTTTCCCATTCCAACATATTGCGCTCCCTGTCCCGGAAACATAAATACGATCTTACCCATTATCTTTACCTCGTTGATCTATAAAATAATCTATAATTAGTTTGATGTTCAAAATATTTTCTTCAAAAAATTGACTTATAACAAGAATGTTATAAGTCAATCTCACAATTTCTTTAGTCTTCTACACCTTTGTCTTTTAAGTAGTTGATAACATCACCAACTGTGTTTAATTCTGCAAGGTCATCAGATGGAATCTCAACATCATATTCTTCTTCTAATGCCATAACTAATTCAAATAAATCTAATGAATCAGCATCCAGATCTTCTTTAAAAGATGCTTCTAAAGTAACTTCATCTTCGCTTACACCTAACTGATCTGCAATGATCTCTTTCATCTTCTCTAACATAATGATTCTCCTTCATACTCTAATTAGTTTGATTCTCAAAGTATACATTCTTCAACTGTCTTCTGTCAAGTTTTCTTGTAAATTTACCTTTATATTATACGAAACTATACGTGATTATGCAAGTCTATCCTTGCCATTCTATGCATCTTTTATGAAACATTTTCATATTATTCTGTATACTATATACTCCATAAAACACTTCACAAAATTACCATATTTTCAACACAAACTGTTCAGACTTTTATCACAGTTTGATTTGTTTTTTTCCTAAAATAATAAGAGTTATCGCAAAAAGGAGAACAATATTTTGATAGAAGTAAAACATCTGACCAAAAAATATGGCACACATCTCGCTGTAGATGATCTGTCATTTACCATTGAAAAAGGGCGAATCTATGGATTTTTGGGTCCAAATGGAGCCGGTAAATCTACAACTATGAATATTATGACTGGATATATCGGTGCGTCGAGTGGAGAGGTTATCATCAATGGTCACAATATTCTGGAAGAACCTGAGAAAGCAAAAAAATGTATCGGATATCTTCCAGAGATCCCACCTTTATATCTTGATATGACAGTATCCGAATATCTGTATTTTGCTGCTGAATTAAAAAAAATTCCGAAAGCTGACCGCAATGCACAGGTTATAAAAGTTATGGAACTGATCAAACTTGTTGATATGAAAGACCGATTGATCAAAAACCTTTCCAAAGGTTATCGCCAGAGAACAGGTCTTGCCGCTGCAATTCTTGATTTCCCGGATATTATCATCTTGGATGAACCGACCGTTGGTCTCGATCCAAAGCAGATTATCGAAATCCGTGAACTGATCCGTACACTTGCTAAGGACCATACGGTGATCTTAAGTTCTCATATTCTTGCTGAAGTCCAAGAAATCTGTGACGATATCCTGATCATTTCCAAAGGAAAATTGATCGCTGAGGGAAGCCCTGATGAATTAGAAGAATTAACACACGGAAAAGAAACCATTGAGCTTACGATCCTAGCGGATGAAACTTCCGTAAAACAGGTTCTTTCTGATTTTTCTGATATTGATGATGTCAACTGGCTTGATGTAAGTAAAGATAGCTGCCATATCCAGATCAATACAAACAAAGATTCACAGGAAATCTGTGCTGATCTTTCTCTTAAATTTGCACAGAAAAAAATGCCTGTGACACAGATGTTTGTAAACAAGGCTACTCTTGAAGATATTTTCCT
>JAHZAT010000106.1 GCA_019423795.1 Clostridiales bacterium | reverse complement strand
TGTGCATAAGCAAAGATTGCAAGTGAAGACATTGCTTGTCCATTTTCATCAAAGAATGAGTCCCATGCCCCGACAAAATCTGCATCATCATAGATCAATCCACCTGCATTTTTCTCATCGATCGTTGCCTGAAGATAATCATAAATGCTCTTTGTCTGTGTCGTTATACTGGCTTTTCCTTCTGAATCTTTCCATGGACATTTGACACTGGAAATGATCATCTGCTTTCCTGCTGCCTTTTCTTCTACTGTATTCTTTAATGTTTTTACATAATTTTCATTGTGTGTATCCGGATAGATGTTTACTCCAATATAATCATATCCTGCACCCTCATATTTTTCACAGGCATATCCGAGCTGTTCTATAATATATTGGATATCGGAAGCCTTTTCTGGTGCTGCAAAACTAAATGCGGCTTTTATTCCAGCATCTTTTACAATCTTTGAAATCTCTGCCATCGCACAATATCCGTCCCAATTGCTCAAAGTCAAGAAATTATAGTTTACTTCATTTCCGATCGTGATCATCGTTGGGACTGCATCTGCTGCCTTCAATTCTTTGATGACGTTTTTTGTATACTCCAGTGCCTTTTCTTCTGCTGAATCAGTATCCCAACCATCTGGTAATTTCTGCACCCCTGCATACGTTATATCATCAGAATATAACAATGTAACATTTGTTTTTAATCCTGCTTTCTTGGCTTCTTTTAATGTCTTCTTAGCGTTTTCTAAAGACAGATAGCTTTCATTACCCTCTTTATCTTTTGTTGGATTCACTGCAACTTTCACAGAAATCGTATTGATTCCCTGTGATCTTACATATTCAAACACATTGGAAACTTCGATTCCTTTGTAATTTTTCCAGACTTTTTTCCACTCATTTTTTTGCAATTGATAATGGGAAAAATCTGCTCCTAGAACCGTGTTATCTCCAATTCCATTGATTTTTTTGTATTTCGTCAGATCATTCTCTGCCTGACTGGTTTGTAAGACAGTATTCGTATCTGCTTTTACATGATGTGATAACGGTAAAATTGTTGTTCCTTCCATCGCCGTGATCAATGCTGCGATCATTATAGTTGTTACCAGTTTTCTTACCTTTTGCATAAACTACCCTCCTGTTATTTGACAACTTTTGTAGCCTTCGTATTAATATATCCAACAAATTTTCCTGATTTTGTATACAATGCAAGATATTTATTTCCATTCTCATGTTTATATCTATATTTTGCTACATATGTTTTCTTATAAACTTTTGTTTTTGATTTCTTCCATTTGAAATTCTTATATAGTTTATATTTTTTACTCTTGATCTTTACACGTTTTCCATAAGTGTATGCTTTTCCCTGCTCTGGCTGTGTTGCTGATCCTAATCGTTTTACCGCTTTCTTATTAATGTACCCAACAAATTTACCACCTTTTGTATAAAGAGCAAGATATTTATTTCCATTCTTATGGTCATATCTATATTTTGCTACATATGTCTTTTTATAAACTTTTGTTTTTGATTTCTTCCATTTGAAATTCTTGTAAAGTTTATAATTTTTCTTTGTAACTTTCACTCGGTAATTATAACTGATCGCAGGTCCTGCTGCTGTTCTTGTATATACAACTTTCTGTACTGTATTACCTTCCTGTGTTCCCTTTAATGTCATATTATATTTTTTATTCTTTGGATAATATCCAGAGAATTTTGGTAATGTGATCTTGCGGGTCTTTCCTACTTCAACTTTGACATACTGGGTAGGATATACTTCTTTTCCATTTTTATCAACGATCTTCAATGCTATGATCTGTTCTTTTCCTTTGGATACAGAATCTTTGTAGAACTTCAATGACTGCAATGGATATCCGTTAATATCAAACAGTGCCTGATTATCCCAGCTTGTTCCACCCCATGCTGCTTTTCCTTTGTAATACATTTTAGAATCTGGAAAATATCCAAGTGCACCTTTCGATGCCCATCCTGTACCATACTGATCTGCGATCTGCTTATTATATTCCCAGTTTTTCCATCCTGCTTTTACTGGAATCCATGCACCTTCCCAATAGAATGTACCTAATCCATTATCCTGTGATAACACGGTATCATAAAGATCTGTAAGTTCATTTACCTGTCCTTGTGGTCCTACTTCATATGCACCTGTATTTGTACTGTCTCCGATAGAATTTGGTGTACCGTCTCCATCATTTAAACTATTAACCCAGCTTGTCTCAAATACTGCAAACATCTTTCCATAGGAAGCGGCCAGTGTCTGCACATCTTTCAATGTCTTTGGCGTATTTGCTTTTGCTGCAATGGACCAGAATGGATAATATGAAGATCCCAAAACATCATAGTCCACATTATCTCTCTTCCATGTATTCATGATCGTTTTGTATTTCCATACATTTGGTGTTTCAAGATGTAATGCAACCAAAGCCTGCGGTGTATATTCTCTGACTGCTTTAATTCCGGCTTTTAAATATTTATTTACTTCTGTTGATTTCTTTTTATCTCCCCAGATGACATTAAAAGATTCTCCTTTGTCTCTGTTAGAGTATATTCCAAGAAGTCCGTTGGTAATTTCATTTCCTACCTGAACCATTCCAATGTTTGCCCCGGCATCTTTAAATTTCTGAATAGATTCTTTGGTGAAATCATATACATCTGAACACATCTTTTCTGTATTATTTACATCCTTTTTCCATGCTTTTGGAACTAACTGAACCGCTGGTTCTGCCCAGAAATCCGAATAATGAAAATCAAGCAGAACTTTCATATCATATTGGGCTGCCTCTTTTGCGATCTCTACACCTGTGGAAACATCATTTCCACCACCGCCATAGGTTTCCCCTTCTGCATTAAACGGATCATTCCAGATCCTGATCCTGATATAATTGATTCCATTATCATGAAGTACTTTTAATAACGGTGTCTCATTTCCTTCATAATCATAATATTTCACTCCTGCTTTCTTTAATGCAAGATAAGATGAAATATCCATTCCTCGGATAGAACTCTCAGACATTCCTTTGACTTTTTTGATCGTTACTTTTTGATCTTTTAATCCTGTATCTCCACCGTATTCCCATGGATCTTTGTAGCTGCTTACATCAACCTGA
>JAHZAT010000105.1 GCA_019423795.1 Clostridiales bacterium | reverse complement strand
ACGGCTATTCAAACCACCACGGTGTGTATGTTATACGTTATTGGCTATTAATTTTAGTATTTCTCCCTCTTTTTTTCCTTCCTTACGTCCAATCCTTTTTGCACTTTGTATCTGACTGACTCTATCGCTTTCTGCCATTTCTGCTCGTAGATATAGGTATCTTTCCATTTCATCCTGACTGATTTTTATCATCTCTTCCAGCGCCCTTTCCATGTATTTATTACCTTTTGATCCCTGCTCTAGTTCTTCCCATGTTTGTGCAGCTATCAGTTTTGCCCATTGATATAATGGCTTTCTTTGTTGTTTCTCTTTTGCATACTTTAATTTCTTTAATTCTAACATATGAAATTGAAATTTTCTACTATATATCTCCTTCGTTTTCTCATCCATGAGACAGAATTTATGGTAATAATTTGGGCTTATCATCTGGTTGAAATTTAAGATACCTACATGGATACAAGGTGGGAGTTCTCCGTAGGGATGACCTTTTTGAAAACCATCGGTAACTTTATTCTTTAGCTTTTCTGCCATAGGTTATCCTCCTGTGTGCATAAATTCTTCAATTCTGAACTGAAATTCTTAATTGTAGAACTGCAATATTATACATGACTGTAGTTACAGTGTTTGAATTTTAAGAATTGCTTGTTTGATTTTTTGTTGAAATGTACTATGTTTTTATAAATCGACTTATGTTTCTTATATTACCAGAAAAACCATATATTTACAATAACTATTTTTTACATTTTATTCCATATAAAATATTGCAAACCAATATCGTAAGTATATAACCTGCCAAAATCCCACATACTATCCAAAAAAGAAAAGAGGAAAAAACCCCATGGACCACTTCCACACAAGAACTCACAACCTAAAAGGCACCATCTCCCCACACATCCAACAAAACATAAAATACACAACCAAAGTCATGCAAGACTGCAATGACCTGGTACAAAAACAATTCAAAATCGGAATCGATCACGAAATCAGCATATATATTGTATACATGGACGGTTTAGTAAATACAGAAATGCTTCAGGAATCTGTCATCAGACCGTTGCTTCAGGATTCTTTTCCACAGGAAAGAACTGCAATTAACCAATATGTCATTGAATCTGCAGACTGGAAATGGATCGATACAATGGAAGATGCCATGACGGCAATTTTATCTGGCAACACAGTCTTATTTCTGGATGGAGAAGCAAGAGCCATTTTATTTTCCAGCAAATCATTTCCGACAAGAGGGGTGCAAAATGCCGATCAGGAAGTGGCGATTGTTGGACCGAAGGATAGTTTTACGGAGAGTTTGAGGACGAATACGGCACTGATCCGAAGGAGAATTCGGGATACAAGGTTAAAAGTGATCCAGAAGCAGATTGGAACGAGAAGTAAAACGGATTATGCATTGATGTATATTGAGGATCTGGTACAGAAGGACATTTTAAATAAAATTCAGAAACAGATGGATAAGATCTGTGTCGATGGAATTTTTGATAATGGAATGTTACAGCAATATCTGGAAAAAGACAGTAAAACTCCATTTCCGTTATATCAGCTGACGCAGCGGCCGGATAAGGTTGCGAGTAGTATCATGGAGGGCCGGATTGCAGTTGTTCTTGATAATTCGCCAATGGTTTTATTGTTGCCCGTAACATTCAATGTGTTCTTTCAGGCAAGTGATGATTATTATAATCGTTGGGAAATTACGACATTCGTAAGAATCTTACGGTATGTGGCAGCGATCATTTCCATAGGGCTTCCTGGATTTTATGTGGCAATTGCAGGATTTCATCCGGAGGTGTTGCCAACGCCTTTTTTGCTGGCGTTGATCTCGGCGAGAGAAGGAGTTCCATTTCCGGTGATCGTGGAGGTACTGCTGATGGAATTATCGTTTGAGTTATTAAGAGAAGCAGGGATCAGACTTCCGGGACAGCTCGGAGGAACGATGGGTGTTGTTGGCGGTCTGATCGTTGGACAGGCAGCAGTTGATGCACATCTTGTCAGTACGATCGTAGTGATCGTGGTGGCATTGACTGCGATCGCTACATTTTCGATTCCGAATGAGTTATTCACCAGTGCGTTTCGTCTGATGAAGTTTTTTCTGATCATTCTGTGTGCCTTTTGGGGATTATATGGATTCTTTTTAGGATTCCTTGCGATATTTATCCATTTATTTTATCTGGAAAATTATGGAGTTCCATATGCACATCCAATGGTTGAAGAAAGAGGAAGATTATCCACAGCATTTCAGGATTTTATGGTTCGTTATCCACTAAAGCGGATGAAATACCGTCCAGAATTCACAAAAGAAGGGGCGAGGGTAAGGCAGAAGGAGGACGAGGATGAAAAATAGTTCGCAGATGATCACGGCAAGACAGGGGAATCGGATCATGATCCTTGAAATATTTTCGGCAGCTGCAATGTTTCTTCCACAGATCGCACTACAAAAATCATATCATTCAGGAATTGTTGTGGTGGTCATGGCAAGTGTGATGGCAGGAATTTATTTGTGGATCGTAGATCATGCAGCAAGAGGGGTTTCTATTGAAAATGTACTAAAAAGATATCGTTTTGCAGCCATCATTTATTATGTAAGATTTCTGCTGAATGGAGCTTTTTTTTATTTATGTATTTTGTCTCTTACAAAAAAATATCTTCTTCCAGACAAATCAACATTTTTTATTGGATTTCCATTGCTTCTTCTGGCTTATCTGATAAATCAGGGAGGTTTAACAAAAAGAGGCAGAGTAATGGAAGGAATTTTTTGGTTTGTATTGCTACCGCTGATCTTCGTACTGATCTTGAGTATGGCAAATCTTTCATGGGATGAGTTAGCAGTCAGGAGTTGGTGTGGCAGAGAGATGCTCAATGGAAGTATTCTTGTATTTGCGCTGATGCATCCGATCGAGTTCGTGTGGTTTTACCGTGGAGATATGAAAGATGGACCGATCAGGATGCGATCATTTGCAGGTTTGATGATCCTTTTTCTTGGGGTGTTTGCAAGTACTGTAGGTTCCCTTGGAAAGAAGCTTACGATGGTCGATCCAGAACCTGTGATGTCTATGGCACAGGGAGTGGCAATGCCAGGAGGGATCATGGCAAGACTGGATCTTTTTTTGATCGCATTTTGGATCGTAGGTGTCTTTTGCGTATTCAGCGGTTACTTATTTTATGGAAATGAAAGTATCAAACATGCATTTTCAAAAGGAAGGATCGTGGGATTGAGTTTGTCATATGGTGGAATTTACGTCATAAGTCCATGGATCATGACAACATTTGCAACATGGATCAGACAGTATTTTTTTGTTTTTATCTATGGGAATCTGGTGATCGGATTGTTTTTTCCACTTATTTTATTTCTGATGTGGAGAAAGGAACAGAAAGATGAAAAAATATAGAGGGTATCTTTTGGTGCTGCTAATTGCATTTTGCATACAAGGATGCAGCAAACAACAAGATGTGGAAGATCATAGGTTTGTGTTGGCGATGGGATTTGAACGGCTCAATGAAAAGAAAGTATTGGTTCGTTATTCGTATGCGGATTTCGACAAGGCACAGAGTGATTCTGGAACAAAAATACCATCAAGGTCGGTGACATTTTTGGCAACGTCCTTAAAAGATGCAAATAAGAAATGGAAACAATATAAAAGTCAGCAGTTAAATTTTGGACATCTAAAAGTCGTGCTTTTTGCAAATGGAAAAAAAGATGAAAAGATCATAAAAGAATTAGTAAATGAACCTCAGATCGCGAAGTCTGTTTATGTATTAAAAACAGATCGCAATCTTTCTGATATTTTTAAAAAAGAAGACAAATTGTCGATCTCATTCGGAGAATATCTGTCAAAAAAACTGGAAATAAAGGATAGTAAGAATCTTACTCTTGGAAGGATTTACAGATAAAGGGAAAGAGATAAAAAGTTAACATTGACTTTACCAGATAGCGGTGTTAAACTTGAAAAGCTACACTATCTAGTGTGTAAAAGAAAAATAAAATACTACATCTAGTATACAATATAATGAGTGAAAGATAAGAGAATCTGATAGAGAAGGGAGAATTATGATCAAGGTAATTAAAAAAGACGGAACAAAAGAAGAATTTAATGTACAAAAAGTCGTAGTGGCAGTGAATAAATCAGCATATCGTGCACTGGTAACATTTACAGAGGAAGAACTTGATTTTATCTGCAACTTTGTCACGGAAAAAGTGGAGCAGATGCGCAAGAAGGAAGTTACGATTTCGGATATGCATAATGTGGTCGAAGGTGCATTAGAACAGACCAATCCACTGGTAGCAAAGAGCTACAGAGATTACCGTAACTATAAGCAGGATTTTGTACAGATGTTAGATGAAGTATACAAGAAGAGCCAGTCTATCATGTACATTGGGGATAAGGAAAACAGCAACACAGACAGTGCACTGGTTTCTACCAAACGAAGCCTGATCTTTAATGAATTAAATAAAGAACTCTATCAGAAATTTTTCATGACAACGGAAGAAATACAGGCATGCCGTGACGGATATATTTATATTCACGATATGTCTGCCCGCCGTGATACGATGAACTGCTGTCTGTTTAATGTACAGGAAGTGCTAAAAGGCGGATTTGAGATGGGAAATCTCTGGTACAACGAACCAAAGACATTAGATGTTGCCTTTGATGTGATCGGAGATATCGTATTAAGCGCTGCAAGCCAGCAGTATGGTGGATTTACGGTACCGAATATCGAACTGATCTTAGAACCATATGCCGAGAAATCCTATGAAGCAGGAATCGAACGATACGAAGGACTTGGATTATCCAGAGAACGCGCAGAAGAAGAAGCGATGAAAGATGTCAAACGTGAATTTGAACAAGGGTTCCAGGGATTAGAGTACAAGTTTAACAGTGTATCATCAAGCCGTGGAGACTATCCATTTATCACAATGACAGCAGGAACAGGAACTGGAAGATTTGCCAAGATGGCAACGATCTCCATGTTAGACGTTAGAAGAAGAGGACAGGGAAAAGAAGGACACAAGAAGCCTGTGTTATTCCCAAAACTTGTATTCTTATATGACAAGAATCTTCATGGAGCGGGATGTGAGCTGGAAGATGTATTTGAAGCAGGAATCCGCTGCTCCAGACAGACCATGTATCCAGACTGGTTATCTTTAACAGGAGAGGGATATATCGCAAGCATGTACAAGAAATACGGAAAGATCATCAGTCCGATGGGATGCCGTGCTTTCTTATCTCCATGGTATAAAGAAGGCGGTATGAAGCCGGCAGATGAAAAAGATGAGCCGATTTTTGTTGGAAGATTTAACATCGGCGCAGTCAGCCTTCATTTGCCAATGATCTATGCAAAATCAAAACAGGAAGGTAAAGATTTCCATGAAGTATTAGATTATTATCTGAATCTGATCCGTGAATTACATATCAGGACTTATGAATATTTAGGAGAAATGAAAGCCTCTACGAATCCGTTGGCATATTGTGAAGGGGGATTCTTAGGTGGACATCTGGGAATTCATGATAAGATCAAACCAATCTTAAAGAGTGCAACAGCTTCCTTTGGAATCACAGCGTTGAATGAATTACAGCAGTTATACAACCATAAGTCTCTGGCAGAAGATGGTGAGTTTGCATTAGAAACATTACGCTATATTAATGAACAGGTAGAAAAATTTAAGAAAGAAGACGGAAATCTATATGCGATCTATGGAACACCAGCAGAAAACTTATGCGGTCTTCAGGTAAAACAGTTCCGTAAGAAATACGGTGTTATTGAAAATGTATCTGACAGAGAATACGTGAGCAATTCCTTCCACTGCCATGTCACAGAAGACATCACACCGATCGAGAAACAAGATCTTGAAGGACGTTTCTGGGAATTATGCAATGGTGGAAAGATCCAGTATGTAAAATATCCGATCAACTATAACAAAGAAGCGGTGAAAACATTAGTAAGAAGAGCGATGGATAAAGGATTCTATGAAGGAGTTAACCTGTCTTTAGCATACTGTGATGACTGTGGACACGAAGAATTAGAGATGGATGTGTGCCCGGTATGCGGAAGTAAAAATCTCACAAAGATCGACCGTATGAACGGATATCTCTCTTATTCCAGAGTTAAAGGGGATACAAGACTTAACGATGCCAAAATGGCAGAAATTGCGGAAAGGAAATCCATGTAAAATGCGTTACCATAATATTACGAAAGATGATATGCTAAATGGGGACGGTCTGCGAGCCGTCCTATGGGTTGCAGGATGCACCCACAAATGCAAAGGCTGCCACAATCCAGTCACATGGGATATCGAAGGGGGAATTCCATTTGATGATGCAGCAAAAGAAGAATTATTTGAAGCGATCAAACCAGACTATATCTCAGGTGTCACATTTAGCGGAGGAGATCCACTTCACCCTGCAAATCATGTAGAAGTTGCAGTTCTGGCAAAAGAGATCAAAGAAACATTTCCAAATAAGACAATCTGGCTGTATACAGGATTCTGCTGGGATGAGATCAAGACACTGGATGTTGTGAAATATTGCGATGTGATCGTAGATGGACCTTTTGTACAGGAAGAATTTGATGGAAAACTTCATTGGAAGGGGAGTCGGAATCAGAGAGTTATCGATGTGCAGGAAACATTGAGACGAAAAGAAATAGTGTTGTGTGAATTTTAAATTTGTAAGTTGGCCAACTGTAGATTTCGAGTATATGATAAAAAATAAATAATCGTCTGAAAAAGCAGCTAGAGAATTTTGCTCACGTTTTTTACAGATCGCTGATTCGCTGGCTTTCCTTGCGAAACTCGCCTTCAAGGGTATTCAAATCAGAAATTTTTAGAGGCTCAAACATCGCACCAAGCCAGCTGCGAATCCGTAAAAAACGTGGCAAAATTCTAATGCTGCTTTTTCAGACGCTTATTTATTTTTTATCATATACCTGAAGTCTATAGAGTGGACAATTACAAGATTGGAAAATTTGAGTGGGTGTGTATGTTGAGTGTTATCGGTTTTTAATTTTTGTAGTGACTGACAGTGTTTATTATAAATACCAATACAGTAAAACATACACACCTACCAGTGGTTTCGATAACTGAAATTATTGAATATTATAAAAATGGTTATATGTCGGCGACCGTAGGAACACGCCTGCACTTAGCGAGTGGATGATCGTAAGATCATTCAGGAGCTTAGTACAGCTGCGTAGTGAGTCGAGCGAGAGCGCGTCGCAGACATATAACCATTTTTATAATATTCCACCAATAACTTCAGTTCATCAAACTACTTGCTAAAAATGCGGAGTTGCCACCGGATTCTTTGAAATATTTGTTTTTCTTTTATTTCCGTCACATACATGTACACTTCAAATCGATACTTTTTTTGCCTATAAATTTATGCTATGATTAAAGATAAGTGTATTTTGCAGCCATAAAATATACAGAATAAAGATGGAGGGAAGTTCATGTTTGACATTCAGCAGGAATTAAAGAAGCTTCCGGCAAAGCCTGGAGTTTATTTGATGCATAATAGCAAAGATGAGATCATTTACGTTGGAAAAGCGA
>JAHZAT010000104.1 GCA_019423795.1 Clostridiales bacterium | reverse complement strand
AGGTTTTTTAGGTATATACGGTTTTTGTTAGAATTATTAATTGTTAATTGTCTGGAATCCAGCATATTTTTCTTGGTACCATAATCAACCCAATAACCATCAAATCTTGTATCTTTTTTCCATGTTACTTTAAGTTTTCTCCCTGATATTTTTTTTAAATGAATCTTTTTGATTTTCCCCGGCACAATTTTTACTTTGATACTTACAGTTGCAGAACGTTCATAATGTTCATCTTCTTTTGCATAAACATAAATTTTACATGTTCCTCTTTTTTTTCCTATTATTTTTCCTTGCATGTCAACGGATGCAATTTTAGGATCAGAACTCTTCCATTGAAACTTACAGTTTGATGGATACTTATTGAGATTCACATAAAATGGTTCGTCCCATGATTTTGTGATCATTTTGTTACTATTTCTATGTAAATATTGTTGCGCTTTTAGTATCGTATATTCAACATTCATGCTTCCTTCATATCCGTTTTTTAATTTCACCGTTGCTTGATATGTTCCAGGATACATACTATTTTTAGGGTATGTTATCTGATAATATCTTTTAGCTAATTTTGTACCATCACTTTTTATAATGTCAATCCATGGATGTTGTTCTTCTCCCTTTTGATATCTAAATGTCTGTTTTTTCATAACTGCTTTCTGTACTCTTGGTAAAATTCCTATAGATGTTTCACCGCATCTTTCACATATAAAAATTGCTTTTCCATCTTTATCTTTCGTTGCAGTTTCTATACTGTAATCATTATTACGGTGATTGCATATATAATCTTTTTTTCTTACATAAGATAATTCCGGAAATCTTTTTACAGCTTCTTCTATTACCGGATTATCATCCATGGCAACCAATTTTACTGGAAATTCATATGATACCATTGGGTTAATATCCTTTAGGCTATTTGGAATCATGATCATCTTTAATCGTCTACAGAAATTAAATGCATACCAATCGATTGTTTCAACTCCCTCTGGTATACAGATACTTTCAAGGCTTGCACAATTTTCAAACGCTGCGCCGCTAATACTTTTCAGTCCTTTTGACAATTTTACATATTTTAATTTGCTACATAGCAGAAATGCTTCTCTTCCTAGGTAAGTAACTGTATCTGGAATTTCAATATAATCCAAGTTCTGACACTCTTGAAATGCTCGGGGTCCAATTGTTTCCAATCCATCTGGTAATGTAACTTTTTTTAAACTATTACACTCACGAAATGCATCTGGTTCAATTTCTGTTATTCCTCTTTCTATAATCAGTTCTTTCGGTTGATCTGGATCAATTAAATTATCTTCAAAAAAATCCATAGGTATTTTACCCTGACCGGATATTATCAAAATTCCGTTTTCTAATGTCCAGTTTAATTGTTCACAATTTTCTTCTTGTGATGTTTCATCTCCCATAATATTTTGTGCTTGAACACATCTGATTTTTAGCACAAATACAAACGAAATTACGATCATCACGCCTATAATTATCTTTTTCATACTTTTTACTTTCCTCCTATTCCAAAATGTTTTCCCCACTTATTCATACTTACATCATACAATAACACCGTGTTAAAATAAATACATATAATAAACTACAAGAAACAAAAAAGGGGAAAATATGAATATAAGAACCGCAACAATCAAAGATCTAGAAGCAGTAACATCTGTAGAGGCAGAATGCTTTCCACCAGCGGAAGCAGCAACAAGAGAAGAATTAGCAGAACGATTAAAATACTATGCTGATCATTTCTGGCTGATGTTTGATGGAGATAAATTAATTGCGTTTGTAGATGGATTTGTAACGGATGAAGAAGATCTGACAGATGAGATGTATGCAAAAGCTCAGTTGCACAATGAAAGTGGAGCGTGGCAGATGATCTTTGGGGTGAATACGATACCTGCATACAGAAAACATGGGTATGCAGGAGAGTTGATCAAATGTGCGATCGAAGATGCAAGAAAGCAGGAAAGAAAAGGATTAGTGCTTACTTGTAAGGATCATTTGGTGCATTATTATGCGAAATTTGGATTTGAGAATGAGGGAGTATCTGAGTCTGAGCATGGAGGAGTGAAGTGGAATCAGATGAGGCTTAAATTTTGATCATAATGCTGCAAGAGTTGGGATGTTGACACAAACAGTAAAGAACAGTAAAATAGTATAAAAACAGTAAAGAACAGTAAAAGAGATAAGAGGTGATAAGAAATGCAAAATCCTTTTACACTTACATTTGGAAAAAGTCCGTTAGAACCAGTGGAACGTCCAGTACAGACGAAAGAGATCATTGATACATTTACAGCAGAACAGATTAATCAGCAGATGTTTATTATTACAGGAGTGCGTGGGTCAGGAAAGACTGTAATGATGACTGAGATTTCACAGAAATTGAGAGAAAATGATCAATGGATCGTAATAGAATTGAATCCAGCAACAGATTTATTGAAAGGACTTTTATCAAAGTTAAATAGCAACAAGGTATGTGCTGGAATCATTAAATCTTCCAAAATTGATCTGTCATTTTTCGGTTTTGGAGTAGCAATTGAAGGAATGTCACCAATTACAGATGAAGAGACAGCGATCATAGTAATTCTGGAAAAGATGAAAAAGAATGGGAAGAGGCTCTTGATCACAATTGATGAAGTTACGAATAATGAATTTATGCAGGTTTTTGCTGGATCTTTTCAGATTTTTGTAAGGCAGGATCTACCAGTATTTTTATTAGCAACGGGTTTATATGAGAACATCGATGAGTTACAGAATGAAAAGAATCTTACATTCTTATATAGAGCACCAAAGATACAATTAAAACCGTTAAATAATCGGGCAATCATGAATAAATATAAAACAATTTTTAAAATTGAATCAGAACATGCTGCGAAGATGGCAGAACTTACAAAAGGTTATCCATTTGCATTTCAGGTTCTTGGATATTTAACATGGAATCATGAGGGTGATTACGAAGCAGTCATTGATGAATATGAACAGTATTTGAGTGAATTTGTTTATGATAAGATCTGGTCAGAATTATCACAGAAAGATAGGATAGTAGCAAGAGGAATTGCAGAGGTTGATGGTGGGAAGATCAAAGATATCCGGGAACGTTTAGGAATGGAGACGAATGAATTTAATCCATATCGAAAACGTTTGATAAAAAAGGGAATCTTGTCAGGTGAAATGAGAGGATATGTATACTTTACATTACCATTATTTGATGAGTATGTGATTGATAATTCATAGAAATTAATTCAAGGTCAGATCTACGAAGTAGTTGATAAATACAAAAATTATTAACCAATATCATATAACATACACACTGTGTAGTGATTTGAATAGTGTTTTGTTGTATGAGTCAGAAAGAAGATAAGAAGAACTATTTCTAAGAAAAAAGGATGACAACATGAGCACTTTTTGAATGCGTTTTTTACAAATTCGCAGCGCCCTGTGGTTGAATGTCTGACCGTAGCTGCGGACATTTTGGTTCGTAGCGAGGGAGTTTTCAAAGGAACAGGCGCGGATAGGCGATTTGTAAAAAACGCTTTCAAAAATGCGGAGTGTCATCCTTTTTTCTTAGAAATAGTTCTTCTTATCTTCTTTCTGACTCATACAGGACCAACACTACCTACAGGATTTACTGATTGATCCCCGGCAATATCGTCTTCACATACCGTGAAGCAAACTTCGGACAATTCGCCCTAATATAACTATTATTCACCTGTGCCGGGCTAAGAAAATCAGAATATACTCCATAAACCCCAAGTTTCATAAACTCTTTCGCAAAATAAGCATTATTCACGGAATGTGTATATGAATAAATTCCTTGTTTTGCAAGCAGTTCCATACGATAATCATTGATATCATTCTTAGGAGAAGTGATCGCTTCAATACCATTTTGTTTACAGAACTTTACGACTTTATAAAATGCTGCATCTGGCTGTTTGTAAGTGGTGTATACAAAATGCTTGAATGGATGCATGCTTTTTACAGCCCAGTACATTCTTTGATTGTAGACCTGAACGATCACACGGTCTAAGAGGTCTTCTTTACCGACTTTTTTAGCTGTCTGTACAAGAACATTAAATTCTTTTTTGGCATCTGCAGGCTCTGTGCTTTTTGAGTCTGTCATCAGATAGAAATCAGGATATTTTTCCATGAGATTCAATACATCAAGGAAAGAAGTTGGTGTATATTTCCCATAGATCTTAGTATTTTTGAATTTACGGTAACTGACTGGATCGCCTTTTTTACTGGTTGGATCAGAAAGTTTACAACCCCATTGGTGCTTCCCAATCGCAACGTTGTCCTTAGTAAGAAGGATGTCCATTTCAAAGACACGATAACCCTTCTGATAAGCAGGGTAAAAGCCATCGATGGAATTCAAATAATCTTTGCCATCAAGCCCGCCCATTGCATGGGCAATGCTGTGGTAAGTATACCAAGGTTTCAGTGTTGTTTTTTCTTTTTGTGCCTTTTTACGAGCAGTGTTAACATCTTTTTCACGCTGGACCTCAGATTGTTTTGCCAGTTGCTTTTGATGCTTTTTATGATATACCGAATAAGCACTAAAAGCTCCGCCAGCAACAATAACAGCAAGGAAAAGTGTTAAGATATGTGGAAGAAATCGTTTTAAGCGGTATTTCCAGACCACATAGCGGATTTCCTTTGTTTTTATTTTTGATAGTCTCATTGCTAAACTCCTAACTTAATAAAAATGTAACATTTGAAACAAATAATTAATATCTATCCATTATAGCATAAACCTGTGTCGAAAAAAAGAACGAAATCCCATACAAAGTAAGCTGCCAATTAAGATTAGTAAGATGATCATAACGGCGCAGTGAAGGAAAAATGCATCTGGAAGGATCATGATCACAGGGTCAGTAGCTTCATCAAAAATCCAATAATCATTTCGAAACATGATCTCATGAAACAAAGTAAAAGCGGCATCCCAGTTGACCGCACATAAAATACCAACAATTACGGGTAATAAAACAGTTATAATAGAAGCTGATTTCAAAAAATCAATATTTCGTGATCTTATTTTTCTCTTTATGAGGAAACAAGATAAGATCAGTGTGATCACGCAAAGGCATTCGATACCGACAAAGATTCGTTTTACTTCTTCAAAATGAATCCTGCCTTCTCTTGACATAGGTAAGGTCAGTTTTAATTTGCCAGAATAAAAGAACTGATTATAATCAATCAAAGCATCATAATTTTCACGGATCACTTTTTTGGAAAAACCGGAAGTTTCTTCTATTTTCAAAGAGGAAATATCATGATAATATAAAGGTCGGAAGTTTAATGTTATCGTTACGGATGCACTGATGATAAATAGTGCAAGACATAAGGATATCAGGATATTTTTCATAGATGTTCTCATCCTTTCTGTAAATTGTAAATGATCATATCTGCTAATGATAACAATCTTAACATAAAGAAATAAAAGAATTCAATGAATTTAAGAGTATAACAGGAAAGACAGACTATGAGGAAAGAACTTCACTGTCCACAGATCATAAAGGACGGTAAAACCATAGGATATGGCGGCGATCAGGAATGGTTTCCAGGAGATTTTCAGCGATTGGCAGGATGTGGAAGTGTGACAGGCAGTAATATTGCAGCCATTTATGCACTCAGTCGGGAAGATTTTAAAGATTTATATCCGATAAAAGATGGTCAGAAAGCAGCAGACTATGAACAATATTTAAATTTGATGCAGACGATGTATCGCTATATGAAACCTGGATTTATGGGATATCCACTGATTGGGAGATTTGCGAAAGATTTCAAAAGATATGCAAAAGATCATGGAATCACATTAAGTTCAGAACAGTTATTTTTACCCAAAAGTAGAGAACAGGCATTGGATTTTATCTTGCCAGCATTAAAGGAAGATCATCCAGTTGCATTTCTGATCTTAAGACATCCGGCGCATGAATTAAGAGAAGATAACTGGCACTGGGTGACGATCACAGGATTTGATGAGGAAGAAGAGAAATTGATCTGGTCGAATTGTGGAGAGTGCGAAGAAATCGACTGGAATATGCTATTTGATACAGATAAGAAATATTATGTAGGAATCGTAAAATTTAAGGAGGAAGAATGATGTATGATGTGATCTTTAAAAATGGAAATGTCGTTGATGTGAAAAATGAACAGATCCTTCAGGCAGATATTGCAGTGAAAGATGGAAAAATCGCAGGAATTGGTCATTTTTCAGGGGAGAATGTAATAGATTGTACAGGAAAATATATCACACCTGGATTCATTGATGCACATGTACATATTGAATCTAGTATGGCGACACCAATGGAATTTTCCAAAGCAGTTATGCCGCATGGTACAACGACGGTTATCGCAGATCCCCATGAACTTGTCAATGTCAAAGGAAATGAAGCGATGGAATACATTCTGGATGCAGCAGGCGATGCCCCACTTGGAATCTATGTCATGATGCCTTCATCCATTCCAGCGACACCATTTGAGACAAATGGGGCAGATTTTACGGCGGAAGATATGAAGCAGTGGAAGGACCATCCGCTTGTCTTAGGACTTGGAGAAGTGATGTGTTATCCAGCGGTTCTAAGCAAAGAAGAGCAGATCATGAAGAAATTAGAGCTGTGTAAAGGAATGGTCATTGACGGACATGCACCGGGCCTTAGCGGAGAAGACTTAAAGGCATATGTGGAAGCAGGAGTTATGACAGATCATGAATGTACATCTTTTGAAGAAGCCAAAGAAAAATGTCTTGCAGGCATGAAAATCTTAGTTCGTGAAGGAAGTGCAGCAAGGAATGTAGAAAATATAGTTCCGGGACTTGTCAAAGAACCAGAATTTATTGCACATTTTATGTTCTGTACCGATGATAAACATCTTGATACTATTGAAAATGAAGGAAATATTAGTTACAATATAAAGAAGAGTATCCAACTTGGAATGAATCCAATATCAGCGGTAAAGATGGCAACATATAATGCTGCAAAGACATATGGTTTAAATGATATCGGAGTATTAGAAGAGGGAAAAGATGCGGACATCGTGATCCTTGATTCTTTGGAGAGTGTCGAAGTACATTCTGTATACAAACAAGGAAGAATTGTGAACACGGAATTCTTTACAAAAGAAGCAAAACCAGTGAATGAATCCATGCTTCATACCGTTGTATTAAAGGATATCTCCAAAGATAAGATTCAGGTAGAAGCAGAAGGAAAGATCCCTGTGATCGGAATGATCCCAGGGCAGATCGTCACGAAGTTTTTACAGGAAGAGGTTCCATCAAAGGAGGGGTTATTTACTCCAGATAGTGAATATTCTAAATTATGTGTATTTGAACGTCACCGTGGAACAGGCAATGCAGCTGCGGCACCGATCAAGGGATATGGGATAACCAACGGTGCGATCGCAACATCTGTAGCACATGATTCACATAACATCATTGCGGCAGGAGATAATGACGAAGATATCATCAAAGCTGTACAGACGATAGAGGAGATTCAGGGAGGATACGCACTGGTATCTGAAGGCAAAGTTTTAGGTACTTTACCGCTGACGGTTGCGGGGCTTTTAAGCCAGAAACCGGCGAAAGACATCCAGAAAGGTATCGATGAGCTGTTACAGAAGGCATGGAAACTAGGAATATCCAGAGATATTGATCCATTTATCACATTATCATTTATGGCACTTCCAGTGATTCCATCATTAAGACTGACAGACCTTGGACTTGTGGATGTAGATACATTTCAATTATTAAAATCATAAGGAAAGAAGAAGGGTACAATGGCAAGACGAAGAAAAAGAAGACGCATCAACAAAGGAAGAGTTGCAGCACTACTGATCATTATCTTGGTGATCGCAGCAGGAATATTTTTTGTAACGACAAGATTCGGAAGAACAAGTTATGCATCAGTGAACAAATCCATGGGAGAATACATGGTAAAGGCAAATGATGATCTGCTCGGTAAAGGAACAGGCAAAGAATTGAAGAAATCACTCTACGTTCCAAGAAAGATCGATAAGACAAAGAAACTGATCGCATTTACATTTGATGATGGTCCATTAAAAGGAAATACAGAAAGAGTATTAGCAGCATTAGAGAAGAACGATGCAAGAGCAACATTTTTCATGTTAGGACAGAATGCAAATTATTATCCAGAGACAGTCAAGAAAGTCTTAGAGTCAGGTAATGAAGTATCAAGCCACACATGGAATCATACATACCTTCCAAAGTTAAGTGTAGCACAAATAAGAGCACAGGAAGAGCAAACAGAGAATGCGATCTACAAAGCATGTGGAAGCAAACCCGTCAGCGTAAGACCTCCATACGGAGCGATCAATGAGAATGTTAAAAAAGGAATTGATATACCATTGATCCTTTGGAGTGTTGATACCTTAGACTGGAAGACAAAGAACACAGATGCGACTGTTGAAACAATCTTAAAACATGCAAAAGACGGAGATATCGTGTTAATGCATGATATTCATAAGCCAACCGTTGCAGCAGTAGAGAAAGTATTACCAATCCTTAAGAAGAAAGGATATGAAGTTTGTACAGTATCCGAGCTGTTAGAAGCTAAGGGTGTGAAAGCAGGCAAAGGTGATAAAGTCTTTAGTGCAACTGATATTATTAGAAAATAATGAGATTTAGAATTTGAAATTTTAAACAAATTGGAGAGGATTATCATGTTTTGTGATGATCCTTTCCTTTTTTGTTTGCAGGAGATTCCATAAAACAGGATTCTTTTTACCAAAAAGACAAAATCAAGAACAAACCAGATGCTAAAAGGAGCTATTTTGCTGTTTTGTTCTTGAATCAAAAGTTAGTGTATACTAACATATAACCGTAAATTATAAAAGAAAGGAAGAGAGAAGGAGTTTTTCATGAATGAGAAACGAGAAGTAATCCTGCCATCAGATTTTTCAGGAGAGAAAGGAAAGATCGTCTGTTATCGGATCAGCTCATATCTGGAGCTTTTGTATATTGATATCAGATCAAGAAGAATCCCAGAAGTCCAGATTCAGGCCTACAAAGGGGAAGCGGTCATGACAGTGAATTTCAGTTTCCTTGGCAAGTGCGAGGTTCTTTTGAAAAATGGTGGCGGTACTTATGTGGATACCGGGGAATATTCAATCGACTATGGGACTGCTTCAAGAGAAGCAGATGAATTTTACTATCCAAGAGCACAGTATCATGGAATGGAGTTGATCTTGTATCCATGTCCAGAACTTGACAAAGAACTGTCATTAAATGGCAGGAATACCAAAATGAGCGTTGAATTAAAAGAACGGTTTCTGGGAAGAGAGACACCATTTATTTCAAAAGCAGATGCAAGAATTGAACAGGCAGTGAGAGTGATTCAAGATGACATTGAAGCAGATGCAGATATGAATCTTCTTGCGGTGGATGTCAGCCGGTGGCTTCAGGTTCTTTGCAGCAAAAGGGATGCAGTGGAGACAAACAGGGTGTACTACTCAGGTTCACAGATTCAGATTGCGAGAAAGACCATGGATATTCTGACAGAAGATTTAAGCAAACGATATTCTGCAGCGACACTTGCGAAACATTTTGGAATCAGTGAGACAAGTCTTAAGAATTATTTTCAGGGAGTATATGGAAGAGGATACAGCGAATTATTGAATGAGATCCGAATGAAAAAGGCAGCAGAATTGATTCTGAAAAATTCAATGAAAATATCAGAGATCAGTGATGCAGTAGGATTTGCGACACAATCAAGATTTGCAAAAGCATTTAAGAATTATTACGGGGCTGCACCGCTTGAATATAAGCGCAAGCACAATTTAAATAAGGACAGCAGACAGATGGAATTGTCCGACAATAAATAATTTACGGAGGTGAATATAATGGAAGAAAAGAAAGAAAAAGAAGAAAGCCTGACAAAGCAGTTATACCATTTCGCAGGCAGTTACAAATATTTAAGCATTCTCTCAACCATTCTTGCAGCGATCAGTGCATTTGTTGCGTTAGTTCCATTTTATTATATCTGGAAAGTGATGCAGGAAGTGTTAAGAGTCAGATTTGATTTCTCAAAGGCAGCAGGAATCAGCACTTATGGATGGCGTGCGGTAGGATTTGCGATTCTTGGAATGATCATCTATATGGCGGGCCTCATGTGCTCTCATATCGCAGCATTCCATGTACAGGCACAGATGAGAACAGCAATGATGAACCACATCATGACATTACCATTAGGATATATTGAAAGCGAAGGAACTGGTAAGATTCGAAAGATCGTCATAGATTCCAGTGCAGCAACAGAAACATATCTGGCACATACCCTTCCAGATAAAGCAGTTTCCAAGGCAACACCGATTGGACTTATCATCTTAATGGCAGTCTTTGACTGGAGGTTAGGAATCATGTGTCTGATCCCGGCAGCGATCGGATTCGTATTCATGAGTTCCATGAGTGGAAAAGATCTGGCAGAAAGTATGAAACAGTATCAGAATTCCTTGGAAGTCATGTCAGCAGAAGCGGTTGAATATATTCGTGGAGTTCCAGTTGTCAAAACATTTGGACAGACGGTATTTTCATTTAAGAGATTCAAAGAAGCAATTGATGAATATGAAAAATGGACACTGGGATTTACGAAAAAAATGAGAAAACCAATGGTTGGATTTACAACAGCGGTCAATTCCATTTTTGTATTTATCATCATTGCAGCCTATGTATTTGGCGGACATGAGATCACAGCAGCATTTGGGTTAAACTTATTATTCTATATCATCATCACACCAATTTTAACAACAACATTAATGAAACTTGCATACGCAGGCGAAGCCCAGATGCAGGTCGTTGATGGATTAAAACGTATGGGTGATGTGATGAACAGACAGTCATTAAAAGAGACAACCAACGGACAGATTCCAAAAGACAGTTCCGTATCTCTTCGGGATGTAACATTTGCATACGAAGGGGCAAAGAAAAATGCAGTCGATCATATTTCCATTGAGATCAAAGCGGGAGAACATGTCGCATTTGTTGGACCTTCTGGCGGCGGTAAAACAACCTTAGCATCCATGATCGCAAGATTCTGGGATGTCAAAGAAGGAAGCGTAAAGATCGGCGGCGTTGATGTGAGAGATATCACAAGCAGTGAACTTATGAATCAGATTTCTTATGTATTTCAGGACAGCAAATTATTAAAGATGTCCATCCTTGAAAATGTCAGACTTGGAAAACCAGATGCAACCGACGAGGAAGTTATGCAGGCATTAAAAGATGCGCAGTGTATGGATATCATCGACAAATTTAAAGACGGCGTCCATACAATGATCGGAGCCAAAGGAATTCATGTATCCGGTGGTGAAGCACAGAGACTTTCGATTGCCAGAGCATTTCTTAAAAATGCTCCAGTTCTGATCCTTGATGAAGCAACTGCATTTGCAGATCCAGATAACGAACAGAAAGTACAGAAAGCGTTTGAAAACTTATCAAAAGACAAGACCGTCATCATGATCGCCCACCGATTATCAACCGTTACAAATGCAGACCGTATCTATGTTTTGAAAGACGGAGCGATCGCAGAAGAAGGAAGCCACGGCGAATTATTAAAGAGTCACGGCATTTACGCCCATATGTGGGAAGAATATAACAAATCAGTGAACTGGAAAGTAGGGGGTGTATTATAATTATGAGAGAAAGATTAAAACATAAATATGCCCTTTCTGAACAGGGTGTCAATGATATGATTAAAGCGGTCATCATCGTAACAATTGCAAACTTAGCATTTATGGTTCCAGTCGGACTTCTATATCTGCTAGCATCTGATATTTTAAATGGTGGAATTCCAAGTTCAAAATTGCCAATGTATATCGGAGGAATGGTTATTTCAATATTGTTGATTATTATTACAACATACTTCCAGTACAACGCAACATTCCTCGCAACTTATGTGGAAAGTGGAGTCAGAAGACGTACACTGGCAGAGAAATTAAGAAAGATTCCATTATCATTTTTCGGTAAAAAGGACCTTGCAGACCTTACAAGTACGATCATGGGAGACTGTGCATGGCTGGAAACAGCAAGTTCTCACTTTTTCCCACAGTTATTCGGTTCCATGTGTTCCACAACGATCGTAACGATCTGTTTATTCTTTTTCAATGTAAAAATGACATTGGCAGCTGTATGGGTATTACCAGTTGCATTTTTTGTTGTATTCGGTGCAAGACCAATTTCACACCGATTAAATGAAAATGCAATGAAATACAAACTGGAATGCCAGGATGGAATTCAGGAAGGGCTGGAAACCGTTAGAGATTTAAAATCATACAACGCAACAAATACCTATATGGAAGGCTTAAACAAAAAGATTCAGGCCGTTGAAAAACACGCCGTAGTATCCGAAGCGATCAACGCAATGTTCGTATGCCTGTCACAGCTGATCTTAAAAGTAGGAATCGGAACGACAACCTTAGTCGGAGGAATCTTATTTGCAAAAGGAGAAATCGATGCATTAACATTCTTCATGTATCTGCTGGTCGTATCAAGGATGTACGATCCATTCCAGGTAGCATTAGAGAATTTATCCGCGATCATCTCTACAGACACACAGTGCAAACGAATGGATGAAATCTTAAGCCACGAAGAACAGGATGGAAATAAAACACTAAGCAATCAGGGATATGACATCAACTTTGATCACGTAGGATTTTCTTACGATGGAAATGAACAGATCTTAAAAGACGTAAGCTTCACCGCAAAACAAGGCGAAGTAACCGCACTGATCGGACCATCCGGAAGTGGAAAAACAACCGTATCAAGATTAGCTGCAAGATTCTGGGATATCAACAAAGGAACGATCACGGTCGGAGGCATGGATATCTCTAAGATCGATCCAGAAATATTATTATCACTATATTCCATTGTATTTCAGGATGTAACACTATTTAACAACACGATTATGGAAAACATCCGAATCGGAAGAAAAGATGCAACAGACGAAGAAGTTATGGCAGCAGCAAAATTAGCAAACTGTGAAGACTTTATCGAGAAAATGCCACAGAAATGGGATACCATGATCGGAGAAAACGGCTCAGAACTATCCGGCGGAGAACGCCAGAGAATCTCGATAGCACGAGCATTCTTAAAAGATGCACCAATCATCCTGATGGACGAAGCGACGGCATCTTTGGATGTAGATAATGAATCATTGATACAGGAAGCATTATCAAAATTAATCAAGGATAAGACTGTATTAATTATTGCACATCGAATGAGAACTGTGGATGGCGCTGATAAGATTGTTGTGTTGAAAGACGGGGTTGCTGCTGAAAACGGAACGCCGGATGAATTGAAAGCTTGTGATGGGATTTATCGACATATGGTGGAATTGCAGGTGGAGGCGGCTAATTGGAAGATGTAAATTGTAATTGTAGTTTGAAATGGTAGTCGTGGGGAGTGTATATGAGAAAAACAAAATAATAAAGGATCCAGACCAGGAAATTTATGCACGTCATTTTGACAGGTCGCTTATCCGCAAGCTTTCCTTGTCTCGCTTCGCTCAGGCAGCACACCAAGCTTGCTGCGAACCTGTCAAAATAACGGCAAAATTTCAATGGTTCTGGATCCTTTATATTATTATTTTGTTTTTCTCATATACACGGACGGCTATTCAAACCACCACGGTGTGTATGTTATACGTTATTGGCTATTAATTTT
>JAHZAT010000103.1 GCA_019423795.1 Clostridiales bacterium | reverse complement strand
TTAAGTCTGCAAATGTGATTCCTTTATCTACAACTAATCCTTCTACCTGATGGAAAGATGGAGAATGTGTTGCGTCAACTTCATCAGAACGGAATACACGTCCAGGTGCGATCATACGGATTGGCATCTGTCCTGTTTCCATGATACGAGCCTGTACAGGAGATGTCTGTGTTCTTAACACGATATCTTTGTTGATATAGAATGTATCTTGTTCATCTTTTGCAGGATGATTTGCAGGAATATTTAACATTTCAAAGTTGTATTTATCGTATTCTACTTCTGGTCCTTCTACAACTTCGTATCCCATACCGATAAATACTCTTTCTAAATCTTCCAGCGCGATCTGGTTTGGATGACGATGTCCTTTTTCATGAGTTTTTCCAGGTAATGTAACGTCGATGACTTCACGTTTCATTTTCTCTTCACGGACTTTTTTCTTTAATAAAGTCATCTCTTTTTCTAATGCTTCTTCGATGACTGCTCTGGTATCGTTAACCATCTGTCCAACGATCGGACGTTCTTCTTTGGCTACGTCTTTCATTCCTTTTAATACCTGAGTTAATTCACCTTTTTTACCCAGTACAGATACACGGATATCATTTAAGCTCTCCATTGCATCTGCTTGCTCGATTTTCTCCAAGGCAGCTTTCTTGATTGCCTCTAATCTCTCTTTCATCTGCTTAGTTCTCCTTTATTGATCTTTTCTATATTCTCGGATCAGGTTCATTTTTCTTTTTCTGTATATTTAAATAAAAGAAAAAGAACCCGTCCGCAAAGGGACGAGTTCTTGTTATATACTCGCGGTACCACCCTAATTCCTATGGTATCGTTAAACGTCTTCTTAATTACCATAAGCACTTAAGTCTCTGCGTAACGGGCAGACTCCGTTATCTCCTACTGATGCTTAAATGACATTGCATCACATTCAAAGATACAGCTACGGTGTGAAATTCGGAAACTTTTGGTTTCTTACTGTGCACCATCAATGCCTTTAACGTTATTATTCTATAACATTCTTATGGCATTTGTCAATTAAATTTTCTGTGGAAGTTGTGCCAATACGATCGCTATAAACATTAACCCACACCCTATCAACTCTCTATGGCTCAAATTCTGATGCAGTACCAAAAATCCAGCGATCACAGAGGTCACAGATTCCAGACTAAGGATCAACGATGCTACCGTAGGATTCATATTCTTCTGCCCCACGATCTGTAATGTATAAGCAACTCCACATGACATCACTCCTGCATATAAGATTGGTTTCCATGCAAGTAAGATCATGCTGATCTCCGGATGTTCAAAAAGCATCATTGGAACAAAACAAAGAATCCCGCAGATAAAAAACTGAATACATGACATTTTCACTCCATCATTAAATTGTGTAAAATAATCGATCACTAAAATATGAATCGAAAATGCAATTGCACCTAAAAATACATAGATATCCCCTTTTCCAATCGAAAATCCGTCCGTAATGCATAAAAAATAAAGTCCTGCAAGTGCGATCACAACGCTGATCCAGACGGATAATCCGCACTTTTTTCCTAAAAATAATCCCAAAATTGGAACAATGATAATATAAAATGCTGTAATAAATCCTGCTTTTCCTACAGTTGTATACATGATTCCAAATTGCTGCAAGGTGCTTCCTGTAGCTAATGCGACTCCGCAACAGATTCCGCCTAATAGCAATCTCTTTTTCTCCGTGAAGTTTGTTTTCTTCCTTACTTTTCCTCTGTTTAGAAACGCAATACACGGAATCAATACAATGCCTCCGATCAATGTACGAACACAATTAAATGTAAATGGTCCAACATAATCCATTCCAACACTTTGTGCAACAAATGCAGCGCCCCATATGATCGCAGCTAAAAATAATGATAATGATCCTTTGATCTGTTCTTTTTTCATACTTTTCAAACCTTCTCTTTCGTTAGCATATTGAATTTATTTTACTACGGTAGTTTTTTGTCTGCAAGTAAAAAGAAAGAATGCATCTTATGATCTGATATCGATCATAAATACATTCTTTCTTTTTAAGTTTAAGAATTGTATCTATATTTAATTTTATAGTTACCTATTTATAAAGGGTCAGTATTTCTTCCCCTACGTTACACTCTCCAATATGTTTCAATGAAATACTTGCGTATTCCGCATTATTACTGATAACTACCGGAGTCGTCATAACATATCCATCTACTCTCATATCTTCTAAGTCGAACTCACAGATGAGCTCTCCTTTTTTTACTTTCTGACCAGCTTCTACTTTCATATAGAAGCCTTTTCCACCTCGCTTTACTGTATCAAGCCCAAGATGTATCAAAACTTCTGCTCCATCTTTGGATTCCATAGCAAGGGCATGTTTTGTCCTAAACACTGCTGCGATGATCCCATCTACTGGTGCATATAGTTTTCCTTCTTCTGGTTTAACTGCAAAGCCTTCCCCTAACATTCCACCAGAAAATGCCTCATCTCCAACTTCTTCTAGTTCGATCACACATCCTTTGATCGGACAGGCGATACTTTCCTGTTGCATTTTATCTTTGGAATGTGTATTTTCTTTTAGTAATTGTTTGATTTCTTTCTTTGCTCGTCTTGTCCTTAAATAATCTTCCAGTTCTGATTTTAGCACTGTTACATATGGACCATAAATGATCTGAATGCTGTTTCCTCGTTTCAAAATTCCCCTTGATCCTGTTTCTTTGATCATGGCATCATCCACCAAACTTATATCTTTCAGTCCACATCGAAGTCTTGTAACACAACAGTCAATATCACCGATATTCTTTTTGCCTCCAAGTCCCGCTGCGATCTTTGCTAATAATTCTTCTGAAAAATCTTCTCTGTATTCATATTCTGGCTCTTCTTCATATTCTTGTGCTGGTTCTTCTTCCCTTCCTGGTGTTTTGATATCAAATTTCAAAATCAGAAAATGGAATAAGAAATAATACACTATGAAATAAACAATTCCCAGTGGAATGACCATCATCCAGTTTGTTTTTTCTTGTCCTTGCATGATTCCAAAAAAGAACAGATCGATAAGCCCTCCAGAAAATGTTAATCCAACTGTAATCTTCAATACATGCATCATCATATATGCAAGTCCTGCAAAAACACAATGTATTCCATATAATCCAGGTGCAATAAATAAAAATGTAAATTCCAACGGTTCCGTAATTCCTGTGAGCATTGATGTTAATGCTGCTGAAATCATAAGTCCACCGACAACTTTTCTCTGTTCAGGTCTGGCACAACGGTAAATTGCAAATGCCGCTCCTGGCAATCCAAAGATCATCAATGGGAATTTTCCTGCCATAAATCTTGTTGCTTCCACATTAAAATGTGTTGTTGCTGGATCTGCTAATTGAGCAAAAAAGATATTTTGTGCCCCATCGATCATTTTCCCAGCAACTTCCATCGTTCCACCTAGCGATGTCTGCCAGAACGGGAGATAAAATACATGATGAAGTCCAAATGGGATCAATGCACGTTCCATCACTCCATAAATAAACGTCCCTAAATAGCCTGAAGCTCTCACAATTCCTCCAATGGAATACATCAGATTCTGGATCGGAGGCCAGATAAAGAACATTAATATTCCAACTCCAACATATACAATGGTACAAATAACCGGCACTGCCCTTGTCCCACCAAAAAACGATAAAACTTCTGGAAGTTTTATTTTATAAAAACGGTTATGAAGATACCCGACACCAAGTCCGACAAGAATTCCTCCAAATACACCTAACTGCAGTGATGTTATTCCAAGAATCTGATCCGTTGCTCCCGCATGCATTGTATATGTATCACCATACAATGATAACATCGATGAAATAGCTTCGTGCATAACGAAAAAAGACAATGCCCCTGATAATGCTGCTACCGCTTTCTCTGCCTTTGCCATCCCAATTGAAACTCCCATTGCAAATATCAACGGAAGATTGCCAAATATAATACTTCCACAATCACTTCCAACTTTAATTACTCCATACAAAATAGTCCCCGGACCCATGATCTTCATCAGATGGTAGGCCCGAAGCATTGTTTCATTTGTCAAAGATCGTCCAATTCCAAGCAAAAGACCTGCAACTGGCAAAACAGCGATCGGAAGCATAAATGCACGTCCGACTCTTTGCAAGACGCCAAATACCTTTCCTGTTTCCTTCATATAAAACTTCCTTATTCTATATATTCTTATAATCCTTCTTTATTTATTATGGTCATGATCATAATGTGGAAATCATGACTTCCATATCTCCATCAAAAGTAACTTCTTTCTGATCGGAACAGATTACAAAATGATCACCTTTCTTTACTTCATTTCCTTCAAAAATTCCTGTTCCCTCTATGATGCTTACCATCATAAATGGTTCGTCATTCTTGATCACATTTTTTCCATTCAACTGATAACGATCCACTTTAAAGAATTCACTGTCAACATATCTTGTCTTTGTACCATTCTCAAGAATTGTCTGCGGAAATTCTTTGTTCTGATCAATATCTGCTGGTACATTTGTCACATCAATAGATTGCTGTACATGAAGCTGCCTTTCATTTCCATCCGCATCTTTTCTATGATAATCATAAACACGATATGTAATATCAGAAGACTGTTGTGCTTCATAGATCAGCGATCCGCTGCAGATCGCATGTAATGTTCCAGATGGAATATAGAAGAAATCTCCTGCTTTGATCTTGAATGAATTTAACAGATTGTCATAATCATCATTCTCGATCGCTTTGACGAATTCATCTTTTGTCTTTGCATGGTGTCCCATGACCATCTTTGTTTCTTCATCCGCTTGAAGAACAAACCAACATTCTGTCTTTCCTAAAGAATTCTCATGTTCCTTCGCATACACATCGTCTGGATGCACCTGTACAGACAGGTCATTTTTCGCGTCAATGATCTTTACAAGTAATGGGAACTGGTCTCCTTCGATATTTCCAAATAATTCTCTGTGGTTTTCAAATAACCAGGATAATGTTTTTCCTTTATATTCTCCATCTGCGATCGTACAATCTCCATTCTTATGTGCAGAAATTGCCCAACACTCTCCTGTGTGATCACTCGGAATCTCATATCCATAAATATCTTTTAATTTTGTTCCACCCCAGATCATTTCTTTAAAAACTGGATTCATTCTTAAAATATGTCCCATAGCCATCTTCTCCTTCTTTACCTTGTAACTCCAAAAATTACATTTATTTTTTAATCTTCGCATTCTTCTTTGATGGCATAAAATTACGTTTCAATACATCAAAAAAGCTTAAAGAACGCACCAGACGTTCGGATGGTATATACTGGTTGATCGCACGCAACACTTTCTTAGGTTCTTTTGATGAAAATGAAAATGTTCCATTTTTCTTTGTCTGGATCGCATAACGTGGGATTTTCTTTCCTTTA
Organism: Clostridiales bacterium; assembly: GCA_019423795.1. Taxonomy (GTDB): domain Bacteria; phylum Bacillota; class Clostridia; order Lachnospirales; family Lachnospiraceae; genus Anaerostipes. The sequence goes on along the minus strand of JAHZAT010000103.1, from coordinate 31,277 downwards.
AACATCACAGATGCGATCACATAATCAACTTCTTCCCATGGAATCTGAATATAATCATTGACATTTCTTGTATTAAAGAATTCAAATCCTTTGTCTCCAACCATGATCTTTCCATAGTTTGTAAGTCCCTGATACGATGTTGCTTCCACAACAACATCAACTCTTGTATTAATTGATTGTGCCATAAGCTTTCCTCCGATTCTGTAGGTTCTTCTTTATTTATTCTATACAATTTTCTTTGCTTATACAAGATGACTTTTCGTTCATTCTTACCGATATATTTTTTATATTCTTCTTATATAAGCAAAAAGCCCGGACTTCCGGGCCTTTTGTATATGTGCTAGATCATCTCTTATAATAATCCGATAACGTGTCCACCAATACCAATAATAAATAATGCGATGATGATGATGATTGGAGAAACGTTTTTCTTTAATAACCACATGCATAACAGTGTTAGCAGTAATGGTACAAATCCAGGAATCAATGAGTTTAAGTTATCCTGAAGAGTTGTAACTTTTGTTGGATCAAGTGCCATACCGGATGCCTGCTGTGTTAATGCTGTTTTGATTCCTTCTGCTCCTGCTGGAAGTTTAGCCCAATCGATGTAAGCTCCTTTACTTAATGTAACCTTAGATACTACAGGTGTAAAGTTGATACTTACCCAACGTTCGATCAAGGCACCAAGGACGAACATACCAAGGATAGATGCTCCTTTTGTTACTTTCTGAAGTAATCCACCTGATAAGTCTTCTGTGATCTTTGTTCCTACATTGTAACCAAATTCCTGTGTATACCACATGAATGCCCAACGAATTACATTCCATAATACGAAGAATAAGATTGGTCCAAGGATACTTCCACCCATTGCAAGGGAAGCTCCTAAAGCTCCAAGGATAGGTCTTGCTGTGAACCAGAATACTGGATCACCAACACCAGCTAAAGGTCCCATCATTCCGACTTTAACACCCTGGATCGCACTGTCTTCTACAGGTGCTCCGTTTGCTTTATCTTCTTCCAGAGCCAGTGTAACACCAATTACTGGAGATGCTACATAAGGATGTGTGTTGAAGAATTCCAGATGACGTTTTAACGCTGCGATCTGATCTTCTTTGTTTGTGTATAATTTCTTGATAGCTGGGATCATTGCGAAACACCAACCACCATTCTGCATACGTTCATAGTTCCAAGAACCCTGAAGGAAAGTAGAACGTAATGCTACAGATAATCTATCTTTTTTTGTTAATTGAACTTTATTTTCTGCCATTTTTCTTACCTCCTTCTTAATCAATAATCATTTAAAATATCGCCTAATGGGTCACCAGTATTGCTTCCACCGTTACCAGATCCTGCATTCTCAGACAGTTTCAGGTAAATCAGTGCCATAGATACAGCGATAACACCTAATGCGATCAGTGTTAAGTCTGAAACAGCAGCCAGACAGAAACCAATTGCGAAGAAAGGCCATACTTCTTTTGTAGCCATCATGTTGATAACCATTGCGTAACCTACGGCTACGACCATACCACCACCGATGGACATACCATCTGTTAACCATGCTGGCATACTATTTAATGCTGCAGCTACGGCAGATGATGGAATTGCAAGTAATGCTGCTGCTGGGATCGCGATACGGATACCCTGTAAACAAACTGCAATGATATGCCATGCTTCTACACCTTTGAAGCTACCTTTTGTAGCAGCTGCATCCATCTGATGAACACAGATAACGGAAAGTGTACGAACGATCATTGTTAAGAATAATCCTGCTACTGCTAATGGGATTGCTACTGCGATGGCAGTATCAACACCAGCTCTTCCCTGTCCACCTTGAACAAGAATGATTGCAGATGCAACGGCTGCTAATGCAGCATCTGGGGCAACGGCTGCACCGATGTTAGCCCATCCTAAAGCGATCATCTGAAGACTACCTCCAAGGATGATGCAAGGAACAAGCTGTCCGGTTACAAGTCCGATTAATGTACAAGCTACTAATGGCTGATGGAACTGGAATTCATCCAGGACACCTTCCATACCAGCCAGGAATGCAACGATAACAACTAATACCATTGAAATAACTGACATGATAATTCCTCCTATATATTTTTCTAAATTGATTATTTAAGTTCTGCTTTCGCTTTCTTAAGCATTTCACCCATGTTTTCTGGAGAATCGCTTGGTACTTTACGTACATTAAATGTAACACCTTTGTCGATCAGTTTCTCGAAAGTTTCTACATCTTCTTTACCCATCGCAACAGCTTTTGTTACTACTACTTTACCTGTTGAATGTGCAAGTGATCCTAAGTTAACATCTTTGATGTCAACTCCACCTTCGATTGCTTTTAATACATCCTGAGGTGTTTCAAACAGAAGCATTGCTTTTGTTTCACCAAATCTTGGATCTTTTGATACTTCGATCATCTTCCAGATTGGAATAACATGAGCTTTTACTCCTGGAGGTGCTGCCTCAATGATCATTCTCTTACGAAGATCATCTTTTGATACAGCATCAGATACAACGATGATACGGTCTGGGTTTACCATCTTTGTCCATGTTGTGGCTACCTGTCCATGTAATAAACGAGTGTCGATACGAGTAAGACCGATCTTGATGTGACCGTCTCCAAGTACTGTTCCTTCTGGGATTGCTCCCTGAGGTGCTGCTGCAGCAGCTGGTACAGCTTCTTCTTTCTTAGGTTCAAGAGATTCTGGATAGATTCTTACACCTTCTTTTCCGCTTCCGGAAATCTGAGCTGCAACTTCATGTGCTGTATCCATTGTCATACGAGATGCGTATGCATCGATTAACATTGGAAGGTTTAATCCGGCAACGATTGCCCATTTGTCCTCATGACCGGCAATTAATCCATTTGCCTGGTTAAATGGAGTTCCACCCCATAAATCAACCATAATCAGCACTTCATCCTGGTTTTCGAATCCGGCAATGGCATCTTCCATCTGTTTCTTGATGTCTTCTGGTCCCATGCTTGGCTGTAATGTACAAGCCGCAACATTCGGCTGGTCACCAAAAATCATGGATCCAGACTGTAAGATACCCTTGGCGAAATCACCATGTGTAGCAAGAATAATTCCTACCATTTTTTTATTCCTCCTTTTCTATATTTTCATAAGCTAATTAATTATATATTTTATAAGAAATTCTTATAAATAAAAAAACCTGATTCAAATCCGCAAATTCCCATCATTCAAATCTCCCCGCAAAAATATATTCACGAAGAAACCTGGACTTTCTGGAAAATCCATGATTCAAATCAAGTTTAGCCTGCATTACCAGTAACAATCCTGATCAACAATATAAACTTTTATCTTGTAGTAACTCGCTTGATATGTACGGTTAAATACATAAGTTCTTCATCTGTAATATCATGATTGCAAGTCTTCTTCACATAGTTCTTAATTTCATCTACGCATTCAATACATTCGTGATACTTATTCCTTATGATCTCCTGGAATTCTGTATCATCACTTTTCACTTCTTTGCCAATATAAACTCTCTGTGCAAAGAACTTCAGATGCGTGATAAATCTCTCATAGAAAACAGACTCCTTATCAATCTGCTCCCCAAAATGTTTATCCACGATCTTCAAAATATCATTCACAAGCTTCGTCATAGAAACCATCTCTGTCATGTCTAGATCAAGTTCCGCATTCACAATATGCAATGCAATGAACGCCGCTTCATCCTGTGGAAGTGTAACCTTCAGTTCTTTCTCTATCATACCGATCGCTACTTTCCCGATCAGATATTCCTGATAATAAAACTTCTTGATCTCCCATAAAAATGGATTCTGGAATGGTACTCCCATCTCAACTCTCTCAATCGCAAAATTGATGTGGTCTGTAAGCGAAACATATATATTATCATTAATATTCTTCTGTAATGTATCCTTCGCATACTGAATGATCTTATTACAGATCTTCACTCTCTCGATCGGAATATCAGTTAACATCTCCTGAAAACGCTGTGTCATACCATGATCTTTCATGACATAAGTCTTCTCAATCTGACTCGACTTGATCTCATCTCCCTTGTGCTTTTGAAAGCCAAGGCCCTTTCCCATCAGTACAACTTCTTTATGATTCTTGTCCTCTGAAATTACAATGTTATTATTTACAATTTTTGTAATCTGCACAACTTTACCTCATACTTCTCTAACGAAAAGACTTCCTGTTGCGCATTCACAAAAAAAATAAACCTCACTTATAAACTTCCCTTCTGTGAAATTCAATAAGTTGGTTTAGCCTGCACTACCAGTAACAATCCTCCTCGTAATCTCCTGTTAACTTATGTCTACATTTTAACAAGGTATCTTCACTTTGTCAATAGAATATTTAAGAATTATTTTATAATTTATTTATTTTTTTTAAATAATTATAATTCTTTTTTGACTCCGTTAGGAACTATATCACAATTTTCTTTACTATGCAATAGGTCTTTTTGTCTGTTTTAGATATTTTTTCTCTTTTGGCGCAATTCCTTTGCTTTTAGAATGCTTGTATAATCAATCAAATTATGATATTATGAGGTATCAATTAAGAGGTATGATATTATGTTAAAATTAATTTCTATGATCGGATCCGTGATTGATAAAGCTCAGAAAGACCACGTTACAGCGTTTTCTGCGCAGGCTGCATTCTTTACGATCCTATCATTTTTTCCATTTATGATCGTATTGCTTAGTCTTACAAGATATTTTCCGATCACACCGAATGATATGATCGAACTGGTACGCACCTATCTTCCACCAAAGTACAGTGGTATGGTAGTCCCGATCATCCGATCTTTAAATGGAAAACTTACTACTACGTATATGTCGATCACAATTCTTACATTATTGTGGTCTGCATCCAAAGGGATCTTATCCTTGATGACTGGACTTAATACGATTCATGAAATTCCTGAAAAGAGAAACTATTTTGTTTTGCGTTTTATCTCAAGTATTTATATTGGACTTTTCGCAATCGCAGTATTATTCGGTCTGATCCTTTTATTATTTGGTAATTCCCTGCTCATTCAGTTATATCGCTTTGAACCAGTCCTCGAGAATAAACATGTATTTTTTGCAACGATCCGTTTTTTCCTTGCATTTTTTACATTTATGGTCGTTTTTATCATTATGTATCGTTTTTTACCGAGTGAAAATTTCAAAACAAAGCAGATCCTTCCTGGAGCATTTTTTAGTTCTGCTGCATGGTTTGTATTATCATTTTTCTTTTCAATGTATTTTGATAATTTTTCTTTCTTTAGTACTATGTACGGAGGATTGACCAGTATCTTGTTAACTTTGTTCTGGTTGTATTTTTGTATGATGATGCTTTTTATCGGTGCAGAGATCAATCATTATTTCATCTCACAATCGTCAAAAAAGCCTGTAAAACCAAGAAGCAAAAGACCTGACATTCCATATGAACTTAAATAGAAAGAATCCTGCACAGCAGGATTCTTTCTTGTCTTTTATAAAATAAATCGTTTTGGAATTCCATTTTCATATGGAATCTGTACTTCACCTTGGATCAACGGTTTTAAATATGTCAGTAATTCGTCTTTAATATCATTCCCTTCTTCATTGATCCATTCCATCGGAACTTTCTTTTCATAATTCGCAATCTTTGACAGATCAGAAAGTACGATTTCTACCTGATATGGATCATCTGAAATTCTTCGCACTGCAGACATTTTTCCACTCTTTCCGCGAATCGCACTGACAGCCGCAAATGCTCCAAGATTTCTTGATTCCATGATGTCAGTCTCACTTAACATATATCCAGCACATCTCTGAAGGATGTTTAATTCTACAGATCTGACTTTACATCCGATCTTCTCTCCTACCAGTCCTTCCAGATATTTACCAACACCAGAAAGATATTTATGTCCAAATACATCTTCTTTTCCTGATTTGGTTTCTTCTCCAACGTAATTTCCGTCAGCAGTTTTTACACCTTCACTTACCGCAATAATGATGTTATTTTCTTTTTTTAATGCTTCATTTACATCTTCAATAAATCGATCTTCATCGAATGCTTTCTCGCAAAGATAGATCAACTGAGGAACTTTTCGCCCTTCGATCCTTGCAAGTGCAGATGCGGCAGTCAACCATCCTGCATTTCTTCCCATAACTTCTACGATCGTTACGGATGGGACATCATAAACAAAGCAATCACAAGCGATCTCTGTAAATGCAGTCGCGATAAATTTAGCTGCAGAACCAAACCCAGGGCAATGGTCAGTCTCTCCAAGATCATTATCGATCGTCTTTGGAGCTCCCATTACCTTAATGTCATCAATATTATGTTCTTCACAGTAAACAGACAGTTTATATACGGTGTCCATAGAATCATTTCCACCAGTATATATAAAATATCCTATGTCATTCTTTCTTAAAATACGGATGATCTCTTCAAATTCTTCTGCATTTTCTTTGGGATCCCCCAGTTTCCATCGACAGGAACCAAGCGCCGCTGCCGGTGTGATCGCTAATAGATCTCTTTTTTCTTTTGTGTCACATACTTCATCGAGATTTACAAAATTCTCGTTCAGCACACCTTTAATTCCATTCAGAGCACCATAAACATGACCCACACGTCCACTCTCAATTCCAGCATCGATCACTCCTGTGATCGTCGCATTGATTGCTGCAGATGGTCCTCCTGACTGAGCAACTAGTAAATTCTTCATAAGTTTCTCCTTTATACTTTTATATTTGTTCAATCCAGATTATACCGTATTTCTTTTATTTTTTTCAACTTTTTTGACAAAATACCATATATTTTTACATTTGCTTTTTCTTTACGAATCCCTATTCATCTACTATAATTAACATAAACCGATCCTGAAATCCTATATAAAACATATATTTTCAGGATTTTAATACGACAAAATGGAGGTTTTTGGACATGAATCTAAATTTTATGAAACTTCGTGAACAAATGAAAAACCAAAAGGTTTCTTATTATCTTGTTCCAAGTGAAGATCCACATCAATCCGAATACGTAGATGATCACTTTAAATGCAGACAATACATTTCTGGTTTTACTGGTTCTGCTGGTACCTTTCTGGCTGGATGCGAAGAAGGATGGCTTTGGACTGATGGACGTTATTTTACACAGGCCGAAGGACAGATCTCTTCTGATATCACATTGATGAAACAAGGGGTTTCCGGTGTTCCTACGATTCTTGAATTTTTGAAAGAACACCTGCAGGAAGGTGATACACTTGGGGTAAACGGCTTTACGATTTCAGCTTCTTACGGAAAAAAAATCGCAAAACTAGTGAAGCAGCATAGTGCATCTTTTCGTTTTGATCTTCGTTTTGTAGAAGAACTCTGGGCCAAAGATGATCGCCCCGCGATCACAAAATCCACAATTTACCGTCATGATATCAAATACAGTGGAGAACATACTGATTCAAAACTGGCACGTGTCAGAGAAAAAATGAAAGAACTTGATGCCGATGCATTTTTCTTATCCTCTCTTCCTGATATTGCATGGCTTTTTAACTTGCGTGGAGATGACATTGCATGCACTCCATTATTTTATAGTTATGCATGGATCACGATGGACAAATGTTTTCTTTTCCTTCGAAAGGATTGTATTTCAGCAGTTGCTTTTCAACGTTTTAAGGAACACGGTATTTCCATCCGTGATTACACAGAAGTTAGTAATTTCTTAAAAGACCAACATGAAACGGTTTTGTTAAATCCAGATCTTACAAATTATCTGCATTACAATCTCTTATTCAAATGCAAGATCATTGAAGATAAGAATCCAACAGAACTAATGAAAGCTGTAAAAAATGACATTCAGATCGATCATCTGAAAGCATGCCACATCAATGATGGGATCGCTATGACAAAATTTATGTACTGGCTTAAGAAAAATGTCGGAAAAATCCCTATGACAGAACGTATGATCTCTGACCATCTCGAGGAAGAAAGAAAAAAACTACCCAATTACATTGGCCCTAGTTTCGAGACGATCTGTGCTTATAAAGATCATGCTGCAATGATGCATTATCAATCCACTGAAGAATCCGATGTCGATGTCAAAGCTGAAGGTATGCTTCTCATTGATTCCGGTGGACAATATTATGGTGGTACAACCGATGTCACAAGAACTTTTATTCTTGGTCCAATTTCAGAGAAAGAAAGAAAATACTTTACACTGGTATTAAAATCTATGCTGACTCTTGCCAATGCAAAATTCCTGTTTGGATGTAGAGGAAGTAATCTTGATATTCTAGCAAGAGAACCTCTCTGGGAAGATGGCGTTGATTATCGTTGTGGAACCGGACATGGTGTTGGATATTTTCTTGGTGTTCATGAAGGTCCAAACGCTTTTCGTTGGAGATCGAATCCCGAAAATCTTGACGCAGTACTACAGCCGGGTATGGTCATCACAGACGAACCAGGTGTCTATGTTCCCGGAAAATACGGAATCCGTACAGAAAATATGCTGATCTGTAAAAAATGGCAGCAAAATGAATACGGTGCTTTCCTTCATTTCGAACCCCTGACACTTGTACCGATCGATCTTGACGGTGTTGACCTTTCTTTATTTAACGAAAAAGAAAAACAATTGTTAACTGATTACCAGCAGTTCGTATATGATACACTTTCTCCACACCTTAACGAGGAAGAATCTGCATGGCTTCATACACTCACACTTTGAATCTTACAAGAGCCTTGCTTAACAAACAAAATGGCAGGAACTTTTCATCTTACATACAGTTCCTGCCATTTTCTTATCTTTTATTCTTTTGTCTTGATCCACTGCTCCTTAAGCTTCTGATACGTACCATCATTATTGAGAACCTGAAGTGCTACATTAAACTGATCCAGATATTTGTATCCCTTCGCAAACATAATCCCATAATTACTTTCCTCGGAATTAAGTTGTTCATTCAACACACTAAGATTCGTATCATCTGCATGTTCTTGCATATAATTCTGGATTCCTGTTGTATCATAAATCGTTGCATCGATCGTTCCTTTTTCAAGATCGTTCCATACTTTTGTAATGTTTTTATAATATGTGATCTTGTTATCCTCTGACAAATAATCCTCCGCATATTGTGCACTGGATGTTCCTTCTACAACACCGACCTTCTTCTCTGTAATCTCCTTACGATCTGTGATCTGGCTGTCTTTTCTGACCACGATCTGAAGATATGTTTCATAATAAGTGTCTGTAAATGAAAACTCTCTCTGTCTTTCATCTGTGATTGAAATTCCTGCGATTGCAAGATCTAATTCTTTGTTCTTGATCTTTTGCTCTAATTTCTTCATATTCATTGGATATAATTCATATTCAAAGCCCAGATATTCACTGAGTTTATCAAGAAGATCAATATCAAACCCTGTGATCTTCTTCTGCTCACTGTCATAATATGAAAATGGCGCCATATCATTCGATACACCAACCTTTAATTTCATTCCTTTCATTGTTCCTTCAACTTTATCTGCCTGAATAACTTTCGCAGCCTTCGTTTTCTCTGTCTTTTGTTTCATCCATGGAACGTTGCATCCACCAAGACAAAAAATAAGTCCAACCATCATAAGCGATGCTAATATCTTCTTCATCTTTACTCTCCTTTGATCGTATTTATCCTCATCATAGCACCTGAAAAAATATAAGTCAATTTCCTCTTCCATTTTTTTCAACGTATAAATTCCACCAGATCTGTACATGATTTTATTATACGAATCACAAATGGAGGAACTTATTATGGCACGAAAAAAAGTAGAAATCTGTGGCGTTAACACTTCTTCTCTCCCTTTACTTTCTGAAGAAGAAAAAGAAGATTTATTTGAGCGGATCGAGCAAGGTGATCTTCTTGCCAGAGAACATTATATCAAAGGAAATCTACGACTTGTTCTCAGTATCATCCAACGATTTTCAGGAAGTAGTGAAAATGCAGATGATCTTTTTCAAGTTGGCTGCATCGGTCTTATGAAAGCCATTGATAATTTTGACCGAAATCTAAATGTGAAATTCTCTACTTATGCTGTTCCCATGATCATTGGTGAAGTCAAACGCTATCTTCGTGATAATCATAGTATGCGTGTAAGTCGTTCTCTTCGTGATACCGCATATAAAGCGATCAACGCAAGAGAAGTTCTTACCAAAAAATTAAATCATGAGCCTACGATCGACGTCATTGCAAAAGAAATCGATATGAAAAAAGAAGATGTCTTATTTGCACTTGATGCGATCGCAACCCCTCTTTCTCTTTATGAACCTGTTTATCAGGATGGAGGTGATACTCTTTACCTTATGGATCAGGTAAAAGATAAAAAAAACAAAGAAGATAGCTGGGTGGAATCCATTGCCTTAAAAGAAGCAATGGAACATCTTCCAGATCGAGAATATGATATTATCAAAATGCGATTCTTTGAAGGAAAAACACAAACAGAAGTTGCAGACGAAATCGCCATTTCCCAGGCACAAGTCAGCCGTCTGGAAAAAAACGCCCTAAAACACATGAAGAACCACTTAGTGTGATTCTTCAATATCTTATAGTATATGTTTCTTCTTCAAAATATACACCGCGATCAAACAGACGATCAAAGAAAAAATCGAGATTGCTGCAAACCCATATGCTTTCGTCGCAAACGGCATTCCAACACCATTGACGTTCATACCATACAATCCCGAGATCATCGTTGGCAATTCCAAAATGATCGTGATCGCTGCCAAGAATTTCATAACCTGATTCAGGTTATTATCAATGATCGATCCAAACAAAGACATCGTACTTCGCAGGATATTATGATAAATATCCGTCATCTCCATCGCCTGTTTATTCTCAATGATGACATCTTCCAACAGTTCTTCATCTTCTTCATAATGTCTAAGGCCAATATGTTTTCTTAATTTCTCCAACACTACTTCATTTGATTTTAATGCTGTTGTAAAATAAACTAGGCATTTCTCTAAATCATACAATTGGATCAAGTCTTTGTTCTCATATGTCTCATGCAACAGATCTTCCACTTGATTTGCTCTCTGGTCGATCACACGCAGATAATACAAGAACAATGCTGCATTATTGTAAAGAATCTGATATACAAATCTTGTCTTCATAAATGTATAAAAATTTGATACCAGTCCATCAACAAATTGTTTTAAGATATTCGTTTGCTCCAAACAAACAGTAAAGACGATCTTATTAGTAATAAAAATCCCAAGCGGTATCGTCTCATACCATTTCTTTTCTTCCTCTTCCTCTACAACCGGAATATTCACAAGGATCATTGTATAATCATCTTCATTCTCCAGTCGGGAACGTTCTTCCGTATCCAGTGCTGCCTTAAGATCATCCATATCAATCTTATAATCTCTCGAAATATTCATGAGTTCCTCCATCGTTGGATCTGTGATCATCACCCATGATTCCAATTCGATATGATCTAATTCTTCTAACTCTTTATGTCCTTCATAATTCTTATAAATCTGGATCATCTTACCGCTCCTTCCTGCTTCATTCTTATTAAGTATAACTGATAGCAAAAGCTTCGTCCAGTAAAAAAAGAAATGTGTGTTTGGCACATTTCTTTTTGATAAATTCTTATATGATCATCTCAGATCCTTATTCAAATGGGTATTTCATTCCCCACTGTGTCTTAATACTTGTTAAAATTCGCATCGTATCTTTTGTAATGATCTGGCAATCATCCTCCAAGTTTCCTTCGATCGCTGCTTCCATTGCTTCTACCTCATATTTTAAAGCATCTTCTGTCTTTCCTGCTTCAACTGTCTCAACTTCTCCAGTTGCCGTATTAGTGATCGTTGCTTTGCATGCTCTTGGATATTCATATACTTCAATATATCCCTTATCACCTGTCACAACTCCTCGTTTTGGCTGTTTTGCACGAAGTGTCAGACACATAACAACCATCTCACCTTTTGTATTCTTCATAATGATCCCAGATTGTTCATCTGCACCTGTCTCTAAATATTCTACAGTCGTAAGAATCGTATTTGGCATCTCACTTAAAAATGTTCTCGCAAATGCTGTTGCATATACTCCAATATCCAATAAAGCTCCGCCAGCTGCTTCTAATGCAAAAAATCTCTGTGTAGAATCATAACCTTTGTTACTTCCAAAGTTTACCTGTACCATCTTTGTATTACCGATCGCACCTTCTTTGATTCGTTCTTTTAATTTCTTATATAAAGGCATATGTGAAATTGTCATTGCTTCTCTGACTACCACACCTTTTTCTTCGGCAAGTTCCAGCACTTCTTCTAACTGTGCTGCATTCACTGTGATCGCTTTTTCACATAAGATATGCTTTCCTGCATTGACTGCCTGCTTCATATTTTCATAATGCATACTATGTGGTGTTGCAACATAAATGATATCGATATTTTCATCTGCCAGCATCTCTTCGCATGTTTTAAAAACATGTTTTACTCCATATTTGTCTGCAAACTTTTCTGCTTTCTCTGGTGTACGATTGGCTACTCCGTAAATTTCATGTCCCATCTTCTGAAATGTTGCTGCCATCTCATTCGCAATTGTTCCACAACCTAAAATTCCCCATGTACTCATCTTATCTTTCCTTCTTTCTTACTTGATCACTCTGATTCCTTCTTCACCTGCAACCAATGCTTTTGTTGCAACCTGATAAAATAATGATGTCTCGATCACCCCTGTGATCATCTTTAAGTTTTTGTCAATCTCTTCTAGTTCTGGTAAAGTGTCATAATAAACTTCCAGTAAATGTTCATCACGTTTCTTCACTGTTGCACCCATTGCTTCCACCTGACTTGTCACATAGTTCACTGCTTCTGGAATAATATCTAATACAACTGGTACTTTATTATTTAACTTATCTGTTACTTTCGTTTCATCGACCAGTAATACATATTCTTTTGCCATCTTTGCAATAATCTTCTCTAATGTGTGAATTCCGCCTCCACTTTTATATGCATCAAGATCAGAATCAACCTGATCACACCCGTCAAATGCAATTTCGATCTCTTTTACTTCTTTGGTATCAACAATTTCTAATCCAAGCTTTTTACATACTTGTGCTGTATGATCTGATGGTGTCACAACTTTGACATCTTTCTCAGCTTCTTTGATATCTTCTGCAAGATAACTGATCGTCTCTCCACCACCAAGTCCAATAATCCCATGATCTGGCACAAGATCAAGTGCCGCTTTTGCACATAAACGTTTCACTTTATTCCTCCTTTGTTTTTGCAAAGTTTTATTTTATGCTTTTATTTTATCATGAAGTTTTATTTTGTCAATCCTACATTGCATTTTTTTTTGATTCATTATAAAATAATAATAAAAAAAGAAAGGAGTTTTTCGTTATGAAGAAAACCATAAAAGACCTTTTTAAACTGATCACTGCCATCGCTACCGTTGCTGGTATTTTATATGTTGCTCGTGATCAGATCAAAGCGATCATTGCAAAGATCAAAGAAGTATCCGATGATGATTTTGACGATGATTTCGATGACGAATCTTTTGATGATGACTCTTTTGATGATGACTCTTTTGATGATGATGAGATTTTCCCTGAACCATCAAAAGACGACAGAGATTATGTTTCTATCAACATCACAGATACTGATGATGATGATCCATCCGTAGTTGAAGAAGAATCACAAGAAACAGAAACTCCATCCGAAGAATCTGACGAAAAAGAATAATTCGTAAATCGAAAAAAGACAGATGAGAAGAATTACCTCATCTGTCTTTTTTTCTTATATCATCACTTCTTTGGAATTTTGACTTTTTTCGCTTTTGAATATTTTCCAAAGTATTTCTTGGATTGATATGTTTTATATGCACGTACTTTCACATAATACGTCTTTTTTCTTTTTAATTTTCGACTCTTATACGTACGGGTCCGATTACCTTTATATGTTTTAACAACTTTATACTGGCCTTTCTTTCCCTTCCTTAAATACACTTTATATCCACTGGCTCTGCTTACTTTTTTGATTTTTACTTTTATTCTTCTTCCTGATCTCTTTGCCTTTATCACTGGTTTCCCCGGTTTTGTGATACATTTTGCGATATTGGAAGATGAACCATTCACAACCTTGCATAAATTCCCAGCATCTGTGTACGTAATAGAACGATATGGCACAATCTTATAACAATACGTCTTCCCAGATTTTAACTTAGAATCTGTATAGGAAGTCTCCTGTGTTGAAACTGTTTTTATCTTTTTATATTGCTGTTTCCCAGAATCATAACGATAGATCGCATAACCACTAACACGATCAAGTTTCTTCCACTGAAGAGAAATCTTTGATGTAGATTTTATATTTGCCTTTAATGTCATCCTATCTAACGGCTTGATCGTTGCCTGATGTCCTAGTCTCACAAAATCTGTGACTTCTCCGATGATACATCCGTCTTCATATTCAATCATCAGATCATCAAACACACACTGCTTTGTATCTAAACTGTATTTATACAGATCATTGATCAGTTCCTCTTTTAACTGCTTAATATAAGATGGTTTCAGACTGATATTTACTGTGTTATAGGCCTTGGGACTTTGATTCTGAGCCTTGATATCATACGATCCATCCGAAAACGTATAATTTCCATTATGATCTAAATGAAATGCTTTCACTCCCTGATTTCCTTGTGACTGATAGGTAAAAGAAATCTGTGCATTATCCTGATACACATCAATAATCCCAGAGGAGCGATATTGCTCTCCATCTAAAACGCCCCATGTACCAGACCATGAACTTAACGTTTGAAATCCTGTATCATGCACATCTCTTATGTATGGTGTCATATAAGCTATCGCAATCTCCCTGATCACGTCATTGCCTTTTTTTACAAGAATCTTCCCATCCCAGTTTAAATCAGTCGAAACATACCGATTCGAAAAATTCACACAAATCTTTGCGGTATTCTTAGACGCAGATATAAGCTCAACCTCAAGATCCTTTTTTGCCTGTTCATTTGAATCATCGATCAAAACTTCGATGTCACTTAGATCAACCGTCTCTGAAGTAAGACATAAATTACGGTCTTTCGGCATCATGATCGCACCTTCTCTGTCCCTTGTAGTTGCAGACAATGTATATACTGTCTCTCCTTTACTATTCGTAAACGGCACATCTTTATCATTCTCAGATTCCTGTGTTACCTTGACCGGATTTTCTGTCTTCTCTCCATTCTCCTGTGCATATACTGTTACATTCAAACTTATGATCAGTATGAAGACAAACAAAAGTATATTCTTCGCTGTTCTCATCAGTTTTCCTCCATTATTCAAAAAGAATCCTGCAAAGCAGGATTCTCCACATTTAAAACGGCTTATCTTGTTGCCTCATTTAACATTCTCTTAAGATCATCCACACTGTAATGATAATGTGTATTACAGAAATGGCAGTTTACTTCAATTGGCTCTCCATCATCGATCATGTTCTGAATCTCTTTTTTCCCAACAGAAATCACTGCTTTTTCTACTCTCTCTTTGGAACAGTTACAATGAAATTGTGTTGGAACTTTCTCATAGATCTTCATATCCATATCACCTAAAAGATCCTCCATCATCTTCTCTGGTGTATGTTCATGCTCTAATGCATAAGTTACGGATTTGAATTCTGCGATCTTCTTCTCTAACTTACTGATCGTCTCTTCCTCTGCATATGGCATCATCTGAATGATAAATCCACCTGCCTGACGAACCGTGTTATCTTTGTTCATTAAAACTCCAAGTGCTACAGATGTTGGAATCTGCTCACTTGCCGCAAAATAATATGTTAAATCTTCTGCGATCTCTCCAGATACTAAATGTGTCTGTCCTGAATAAGGCTCTTTTAATCCAATATCCTTGATCACTGTCAAAACACCTAGATCTAATGCTTTCCCAACATCTAATTTTCCTTCTTTACTTGGAGGAAGCATCACATCTGGATTATTTACATACCCTTTCACATTTGCCTTAGAATCAGCTGTTACTGTCAACCCACCGATCGGTCCACTGCACTGAATCTGTAATGTGATCACATCACTGTCATTCTTACACATACTTCCCATCATAGCTCCGGCTGTTAATAATCTTCCAAGTGCTGCCGTTGCTACCGGACTTGTATTATGTTTCTGTCTTGCTGTCTCCACGACATCTTTTGTATATGCAGCAAAAAAACGAACCTGGTCATTTGCTGCTGTTCCTCTGATAATATAATCGTTCATCTTTTTTCCTTTCAATTTGCAATATAATATAATCTTTGTGTATCTTCTTTAACTTTATCCATTGTCTCTGCATCCAGAACACGCACGGATGAAAATCCCGCTTCATAAAGAAAGCTTACAACCTCTTCTTGTTCGTAAGCTTTCTGTAAATGTAATTCTTCGTACTTGTTATATGTACCTTGCTCATTCTGAATAAACAGGCTCAACTGATATTCATTGATACGTTCTTCTTCATCATAAAAATTATCCCAGATAAAGCTCGCATCCTCACGGTCTTCTGCAAATGTATTGCACGCAAGGATCTCTTTATACTTATAATGACTGTTCATATCAAATACAAACACACCATCTTCTTTTAAAAATTCTCTGACTCTTCTGAATGCTTCTTTTAAATCTTCTTCCTCTAGAATATAATTCATACAATCACAGATACTAACCGCTGCATCTACCTGCTGCGGAAGCTCTAATGACACCATGTCCTGCAATACATATAAAATATGATCATCCTCTTCACTAGCCGCAATCTCCAGCATATCCATAGAATTATCAACAGCCGTAACCTGATAACCTTCTCTTGCAAGCTTTCGTGCCATCTTTCCTGTCCCACATCCAAGATCTAATACCTGTGCATCTTTATCAATCTTATATTCTTTGAATATATTTAAAATATTTAAAAACCATTCATCATATGGGGTCTGATCCATAAATTCATCATACACCCTTGCAAAATCTCTGTAACTTTCCATCTCATCCTCTTATAGTAATGGTGCCAGTAATCGTAAGACACTCTGCGTCAATGTTTTTCTTAAATTTCCTTGACACATCTCTTTTGTAATCCTCTGGCTGATCTCAAATGTTTTCTCCATATCATGTTTTAACTGCATAACTGCATCATTCTTATACATAAAAACACCATTTTCAAAATGCAGATAAAGGCTTCGATAATCCATGTTGATCGTTCCAACTGTTGCCACCTTATCATCACTTGCAAAACACTTTGCATGAATAAACCCAGGAGTATATTCATAAATATGAATTCCAGCTTCCACCAACTGCTTATAATAAGATTGTGTCAATAAGAATACTAACTTCTTATCTGGAATTCCAGGAGTTACGATCTTTATATCAACCCCTCTTTTGGCAGCAAGGCAAAGAGCTGTTGTCATCTCGTTGTCAATGATCAGATATGGGGTGTAAATATAAACATAATGATTTGCAGTATTAATGATATTTAAATATACGTTCTCTCCAACGATCTCATGATCTAATGGATTATCCGCATAAGGTTGTATAAATCCCTTTCCTTTAAAGGCATCTTCATAATGCTTATGTGGCAGAAAGGCTCCATATCCTTCATCTGTCTTACGGATTGCATTCCATACCTGCAAAAACATAACAGTGAAATTCCACACTGCATCTCCCGTCACCTTAAGTCCGGCATCTTTCCAATATCCAAAACGTTCAACCTTATTAATATATTCATCAGATAAATTCAATCCACCAGTATATGCGGTATGCCCATCGATCACAACTACTTTTCTATGATCTCTGTTATTCCATGCCGTTGAAACAAATGGTTTGATCGGATTAAATGGCATCGCCATGATCCCAAACCGCTCAAGCTCTTTGTAATATTTATAAGGGAGCAGATCCACACATCCTACATCATCGTACATAAAACGTACTTCAACACCATCATTGACTCTGTCTTTCAGAACTTCCAAGATCGTATCCCACATATATCCTCTTGAAACAATAAAAAATTCCATAAAGATATAATGCTTTGCCTTCTTAAGGTCCTCGATCAGTTCTTCAAACATTGCCTCTCCCGATGGATAATACTTCGCATCGGAATTCTCGTAAATCGGATATCCACCATACTGATCTATATACTTTGCCTGTCCTGCGACTTGATAATCTTCCTGTTCCAGTCGTTCCATCACTCCATAATCCTGTCCAAGCAGAAATTCTGTATCCTCGATCGACTGTTCAAGTTCCATACGGAGCTTCTTCGCTGGCTGCTTATCTCCCAGGACCAGATATAAGAATCCGCCAAAAATCGGAAACAAAAGGATTGGTATCGTCCATGCAAGTTTATACGCCGGATTATCATCTTTATTCGCAATATAGATCACAACAGTAATGCTGAATATGCGAAATACCCATTCGATCGCTTTGGAATATTCTCCGATCACCACAACCATATAGGTCATCCAGATCATTTGTAAAATGATCGCAACGGTCACGAATACCAGTCTTCGAAGTAAAAATTTAAGAATTTTTGAAATTGGTTTTGTTAAATGTTCTGCTATCTTCATCTTACGTCCTTACCTTCTTCAAAAGCTACTTCTTTTCATCTTAACATAGATACCATTCAATTTCAATTTTTATTTCATGAATCCTGACATCATGCAGCCTCCCGCTGCCCCGCATTCCATGATCTTTGTAATATTTTCTTCATTAATTCCACCAATTCCATACACCGGAATCTTGACCGCATTTACCACATCCGTCAAAAATTCAAGTCCCCTTGGCGGCAGACCTTTTTTACAATCTGTCACAAAGACATGTCCTGCAAACACAAAATCCACCCCCAGTTTCTGTGCTTTTATCGCCTCTTCTGGCTTATGGATCGATGTGCTGACAGATTCAAAATCAGACAGATTCCCCGCTTCTTTTAAAAATACCGGATATGGAAGATGAATCTTCTTGATTCCAAGTCTTCTTGCCACATCGATAAAATTATGAATGGTTAAGGAAGCACCGTTTCTGTCACAGATTTCCTTACATTTCTCTGCGATCTCATAGTACTCTTCTTCTGACAGATCCTTTTCTCTTAATACGATCGTTTTCACATCTTTCTTTGACAGATCCTCGATCACATCAAAAAATGGTCGTTTACATAGATTTCTATTTGTCACTGCGATAAAACATGGTTTGTTCATTTTAACTTCCTTTCGTATTTTCCTGACTTTCCTTCTGCTTTCTTATCTTACGGTTCATGATCCCGCCTAATCTTCCTGTTTCACTGGCTGATAATGACTTCCATCCACTCTTCTTTAGTTGATCAAGCAGACCAAGTTCTGCAGCAGTTTCATATTTTAACCGTTCCATCTCATTCATTTCTTCGAATGTCTTTTCTATAAAATCCTTTTCCTTTGGCATAATCTTCTTCCTTTCTGATTTGTCATTTTCTATTCTTAGAATATGACAAATCAGAAATTTCATACATGCACGGGAATTGTTTTTTGCAGGGTTACAGAATAAATGTAAATTTCTTTTACACACTTTCCTGTGATCTTTTCCAATGCTTGTTGGTAAGATTCCATCTGTGCACGATAACGTCTGATCAAAATATCCTCTTCCCCTTCTCTGACCCGGTCTGTTTTATAATCTACCAAAATAATTTTATCTTCTTCCTCAAAATATACATCAATAATTCCCTGAACAACAACAAAATCATCCGTTTTTGCTTCTTTGTCCATGTCAGAAAATGGAATTCCCGTCACGAACTGCCGTTCTTTATACAGCAGTTTCTTCTGTGCTGCCTCTTTCATCCTCTTCCCAAGTTCTGATCTCGTCAGAGCGAGGATTTCTTTTCGATAGATTACTTTTTCATATTCTTTTTTTAATTTTCCAAGAGAGATCCATCTTTCGATATCTTCGTTTAAACTTTTCATTGTATAGTCTTTGGAAAAATCTAGTAATTCAAAAACTTTGTGAATGATCGTACCTTTGGATGCCGCTGAAATCTTTTCAGTTTTCTTGACAAATGATGGTATCCTTTTTTCTTTCTCCATAGAAACAGATGAATACATCACTTCCTCAGTATCTGCTGCCTGACTCATACGTTTGATCTCTGATACAGAATATTTTAAACGACCTTTTGTCTCTGCCTCATTGCGGTAATGATATGCAAAACTCTCTTTCAGTGCTTTTACATTTTCGTTTGGAATCTGATCATTTAGACGTTCATAGAAGATCTGGCGGTTCATCTCATGAAGAAGTTCATTTCCTTCCTGCTGCCACAAAAGATCTTCCAGAGTATAGATTTTCAATCGATAATCCTGTTTTGGAATCATCGGAAGTGCCTTTTTGATCCAGTCAAAATAACTCCTTCCGCTCAAACGCTCAATTGCTGTGACCTCTCCTTTTGCATTCCAGTCAATATCATCTTTCTTGATTCCAGTCAAGATCAGTTTTTCTTTTGCTCTTGTCATTGCAACATAAAGAACTCTTAATTCTTCTCCTAAAGACTCTCTTGTCATCTGATTTTTGATCAGATTCTTTAAGATCGTCTTCTTTCTTGTACGATAAACGGGATCAATATGATCTGCTCCGATAAAATAATCTCCGTGGAAGATCATACTTCCATTCCCATCCCTTAAATTAAATTTCTGATGGATCTTTGATACAAAAACAATCGGATATTCCAATCCCTTACTTTTATGGATACTGGAAATACGGACCAGATCCTGATCTTCGCTCATCGTATTTGCCTCTCCATAATCCATATCGTATTCCCTGCACTGTTCGATAAACCGCACAAAATGAAACAATCCCTTGATCTGGCTGCTTTCAAAAGCTTTTGCATGTTCAACGAGCATCAGGATATTTCCTTGTCGTTTTTTTCCTTGCGGCATGGCTCCTGCATAATGATAATACCCACTTTTTTCTAGAGCCAGCCAGATCAACTGTGTTAATGGCAGATATGTCTTGGCATCCCGTAACAGATCAAGCAATTCCAGTGCTTTCTTTGATTTTTCCATCTTATCTTTCGTCTCACAAAGACATTCATAGAGAGAATCTTTTTCTCCATCTACCTTTAATCGTCCTAGTTCTTCCTCCGACATCCCGATCATTGGAGACCTTAAGACAGCTGCAAGATCAATATCCATATATATATTATCAACTACAGACAATAAACTTAATAACGTGCGGATCTCCACCGTATCAAAATACCCTTTCTGATTATTTGCAAATGCTGGGATTCCCGCATTCATCAATTCTTTCTGGATCACTTCCGCATTTGTCTTCATAGAACGAAGCAAAATAACGATATCACTGTATTTGGCTTTTCTTAAAATCATATTGCCTTCTTCATCTTTTCCAGTGACCATCATTGGATCTTCTCCATCGATCATCTCATGAATCCTTGTTGCGATCATTCTGGCTTCCAAAACAACTGCGTCTTCTTCCGAGTCTTTGACTTCATTAGATTCTAACAGTAACAGTTCTGTCTGTGCATCACATCCCTGTTCAAATTCCATCGTTGGAACAAGAGCAACATTTTGAGTATATTCGATATTTCCAAGATCTTCATGCATGATCTGGTAAAACACGTCATTGACAAATGTAAGGACCTCACTGCGGCTTCGGAAATTATTACGGAGCTCAATGAGCTGATATTCTTCCCCCTTTTGCTGATATCCATGATATTTTTCAAGAAACAGCTCTGGCCTTGCCAGTCGGAAACTATAAATACTCTGCTTAACATCCCCTACCATAAACATATTATGACCGCCTTCGGATTCTTTGGATACACTCCTTAAAATCGCATCCTGAATATAGTTACTGTCTTGATATTCATCGATATAGATTTCTTCGTATCCATCGGACTTTTCTCTTGCGATCTTACTTGGCACTGGATTGCCTTCCTCATCATAATGATCGATCAAAAGTTCCAGCGCAAAATGTTCCATATCATCGAAATCCATGATATTTTCATTCTTCTTTTTCTCATCATAACGGATCATAAATTCTCTCGTCAGATCGATCAATCCTTTTAATGGACTTTTAATCCTTCTTAATTCATGAAAAATTTCTGCCTCATTTTCATAAAAATATGCTGCTTTCAGATCATCAAGCAGATTGTACGCCTGATTTCTTTCATACTTACACTGATCCTGAAGCATTTCATCAATCTCATCTGTTTTTTTCTTACGTCCAGAAAGTCGTGGTTTCTCCATCTTTACAAAGCTTTCACATAATTTAGAAAATGTCTGTGCTTCTTTGATCTTTATGATGATCTCTAAATCTTTTCGCAGTGTTTTTTCATAAAAATATGGTCCACCAGGAGAAAGTGCCAGTTCTAATGCTTCCTGAATCGTATCATATGCACCATCTATCGAAAATCTTGCATCTCTTAAGATGATCTTCATAAATGGTGCCTGATCAAACTGTTCTTTTGTCTCTACTGAAATATTTTCTTCTGCCTGATCAAGCCATTTTTCTGGTTCCCTGTGGCTTCTTGCATTTTCATATAACTTTAAAATATATTCACTGATGATATTATCATTTTTTCCTGGAGAATAAGATTCGATCAGATTGATAAAATCTTCTTCTTTTTTCTCATAAGCTTCTTCCAACAGATCATCCAATATTTCTTTTCTTATTGCAGATAATCTTCCTTCATCCCCCGGTACTGTATTTGGATCAATACCAAGCACATAAAAATAATCACGAATCAGATTCATACAAAAACTATGGATCGTTGTGATCTGTGCCTTGTGGATCAATGACAGCTGCTTAACAAAATGCTGATTTCCTGGAAATTCCCGCACCTTTTCATCAAGTGCCGCCATAATCCTTTCTTTCATCTCCCCTGCTGCTGCTTTCGTAAATGTCACGACAAGCAGATGATCCACATCGATCGGATGTTTTTCGTCCGTGATCTTTTGTATAATACGTTCTACCAGTACCGCCGTCTTTCCAGAACCTGCCGCAGCAGATACTAAGATGTCAGCATCTCTTTGATCAATGACTTTCTGCTGTTGTTTGGTCCAAGGCATGTTTTCCCTCCTCTAGTGATACTTTCTTAATCTTCTCTACCTGATCAACACCATCTTCATAGGCGCAGATATTCTTAAACTCACAATACTCACAAGGTTTTCTTCCTTCATATTCATATGGCTTTATAGAAATATCTCCATGCATCAATGAATTTCCAAGCTCTGTCATTTTCTTTTCCACAATTCTTCCCAGATTGAACAACTGTGTTGTATTTAAAACAGAAGATCTCTTGTCATATCCATTCTTCGTTGCACGGACCGGCAGTGTCAGATATCCTTCTGATCCCGTATGTTCCATATGATCGATCAACTGAAAATCTTCATTGACGACGCCACTCATCTTAAGATCTTTTAAAATCTTATCTTCCGCCTCATTCTCGTGTTCTACATTGACGATCGGATCATCCATATGAAAATAAAACATTCCTGCCGGATATACCCGCTTTCCTGTTTTCTTTTCGTATAATTCCATCATTGCGTTCATATAAATGATCAGCTGCATCTGCAATCCATGAAAAATCTTGGCAAAATCAAACTTCTGTTTACCTGATTTGTAATCGATGATCTTTAAATATTTATTTTCATCATCTTCTATACTGTCCATACGGTCAACCACTCCAGAAAAGAACATTTTCTCTCCATCTTCTAAAGCAAACGTCATGGAATCTAAATGATTTTCCTCTCCAAAGGCAATCTCATATTCTTCTGGTGTAAAATCACCCCTCTTGATATGTTGTTCCATCGCCCATACCGCTCGTTTAGAGATTCGTTTCATCCGCTCCAGGACATATTCATTTCTGTGGCTGCTCTCAAACAATTCTTTTTGGATATCCGTAACTGCCTGCTCGACCATCAGTTCTACAAATTCATCTCTTGATGCATCATCCGCAAACTTCCAATCACTGCGCTTTCCAACTAATTCCATCGTCTTATGAAAAACTTTTCCCATATCGGTCGGCAGAATTTCATGCACCAGACGTTTTCGAAGTCTTAACCCATACTGCATAAAATGAGAAAATGCACAACCGGCAAACTTCTCCATTCTCGTTACACTTCCTGAAATCGTATCTCCATACAGATCATGAATCAGTTCCTTGCTCAATGGCAATGCCTGATTGGTGTAAAATCTTGCATCTACATAATCACCCACAGGTTCCAACTCTTTTAAAGCATGATATAACGTCTGCATCCATTTCATTTTCTCCGGATCATCGTCTCTTTCATCAAATTCCATCTCCTGCAGACAAAGAATCATCTGATCTAACGCTTCTTCCCTTGTATAGCCCGTCTGCACCTCTTCTTCCTGCATCGTAACCTTTAATTTTGGAAAAATGCGTTGAATCCTTTCAATAAAATAGGACGGACGGTTATTATTTCCTGCTGCATCCATCATGCGATAGGATAAATACAGACGATCGGTTGGTTTTGACACCGTAAGATACAAATAAAACTGTTCCATATAAGCAGACTGTTTAATGCCAGGCGCCAGATTTATTCCATAAGTTTCAAGCACTTCTCTTTGATGGTCATTGACAACCCCTCCACCGTCATTGGCTGCAGGAATCACACCTTCATTGATACCTAGGAAAAATAAGATTTTTACTTCTTCGGTTCTCGTTCGTTTCATATCACCGATCATGACCTGATCAAGACTTGGCGGGATCACACCAATCTGCATCTCTTCCAGTCCACTTTCCAAAACACTTAAAAAGTCATCATAAGAAAGCTTTTCTTCTCCCAAAATCTCTGCCATCTGTTCTAACAGGTCAATGACCTGTTCATAAACCTTTGCATAGGTTGCTGCCGCAATGAGATCTCCTGACGCCTCAAACATCTCCTGTTTCTTTACCATCTTTCCTTCAACATCCAATGTTTCCAGAAATTCATATAGATAGATAAGCTTTCTCTTGACCGTACTGCCTCTTCGCTTTAATCCAGTTTTTAATGTTCCAACTTCCTCAATAAAACGAATCCTTAAGGTTTCCGCTCTTCCAACATCTTCATCGGAAAATAACTTAGATGCAAATGGACGGTTCCATCTGGCAAATCCACGAATTCCACAAGCCAGCACATAATTTTCCAGAAAATCTGCTTCTTCCATTGTAAAATTCGAGAAACCTGATTTTAAATAACGAAATACCATATCATATGAAAAATCTTTCTGGATCATCTTCAGAACAGAAAGGAGTGTTTCTATACATGGATTATTTAACAGTTTTCGATTCACATCTACGAAATATGGAATATGCAGATCATCAAAACTTTTTTCCAATTCATTTTGATAGCTGTCAAGATCCGCTGTTAATACAACAATATCTTTATATCGATATCCTTCTTCCCTCACAAATCGTTCAATCTCATTTGCCACTGTTCTACTTTCCTGCCTTGGATTCATAAAACAACGGATTTTAATATCTTCTGGTTCATCCTTGTATATCTCATATGGATAACGCTCGATATTCTGCTCCAGATGGCGTAATTCCTTAGAATCTCTCTCATCCGGCCAACAGATGATATCTGACATCACCGGGGTTCCTGCATCCTGCGCAAGTTTGATCAGTTCATATTTTTCTTTCTTTGACATGGCAAATAATTCATATTCACGGTACTGACTTCTCACGTAACGCCCATCTAAAGTCAGTCCAACATATACATTTTTCCCAATCTTTAATAGCTTTTCCAGTACTTTTCTCTGGATCGGCGTAAATCCTGTAAATCCATCCAGGTAGAATGTTGCATTCTTTAATTTCTCTGATCGTTCCACTTTCTGTGCCAGAACATCTAACAATTGTTCAGAGATCAAGTACCGTTCCTTGATATAATCTTCAAAATTCTCCATCACAAGAAGAATATCTTCCATCTTTGAGCGTAATCCTTCTTCTTTCATCCCATCTGTAATCTTCTTTAAATCTTCCATGGACACGTCATACTGATAGACCTCTGCAAAAAAAGATTTTAATTCATCAATAAATCCCTGTTTTTTCATGCTGGACGCAAATACTTTTAATTCTTCTTTATGCTGCTCCATAATCTTTCGGATCACCATAGATTTTCCTTCATCTTCCAAAAGGTCTTTCGGAATATATGATAATTCTTCGAATACACGATAAGTTAATCTGAAAAATCCCACCACATCAATGTTAAACGTTCCATGACGTGGATGTCTTGTGACCAGTTGTTTTTGTGCATTTAGCGTTGACTGGTCCGGCACAATAAAAAAGAACTCCTCATCTTCGTGTTCCATGGAGTCTTTGATCATCTGATCATAAATAAAATCTGTTTTTCCGGATCTCGCAGACCCTAGTATAAACTGTAATGCCATATCATTTCCTCCATTTTCTATCATTATATCTTATCCTTTATTTTCCGTAAAGATGTTCTAAATATCTCATTCCATTCATAAACTATAGATAGAATCTTTTAGGAGGATAACTATGTCATCAAAAACGAAAATTGTCGTATTGAAAGCACGGGAACTTATTTACACCGGAATCTTTATCTTACTTGGAATACTTTTGATCTTACTTTTGATCTTTATGTTTGTTCCTTCCCATAAATCAAAGAAAACAAAAGAAACTTCCGGTTACACACAAGGTGTCTATTCTTCTCCATTAAAACTTGGAGAAAACGAATTAGAACTTTCGGTCACGGTAAAGGACGGCAAAGCAAAATCGATTTCTTTAAAACATTTAAATAAATCGATCAAAACAATGTATCCTCTGATCGAACCTTCTCTAAATGAGATCAATAAACAACTTCCCAAAGTTCAAAATATTGATGATATCAAATTTGACGGGCAAAGCCAGTATACGTATACATTATTAAAACAAGCGATCAAAAATGCATTAAAGAAGGCACAGGATTAACACCCCTGTGCCTTCTTTTTATTTCTTATATTCTTCTAATTTCTCTGTTTTTGTATTTCGTTTGTAGATCTTTCCTGTATCTTTATCTACATAGAAATCTCCGTATTTTTTCCCAGAATCATCGGATGTATCATAGATTTCAAAATGATATCCACTGGCTCCATCCCTGTATTCCTGTTCGTCTTTTGTCTCATTTCGAACTTCATACTTACCATCTTTATCGTCATTTTGCAGACGGTTTAATAAATAATCATGTGCATCGTCATAGTTGTCAAAACCATTTGCGATATCATCTACCGCATCTCCAACTCCATCTGCCACATCATCAACGGCATCCTCAGCATCGTCTACCAGATTATCTTCCGTTGTAGCTGATGCATTATTATTTTCTGTTGTTCCTTTTGTCGTAGAATCCTTTCTGCCGTTGCCACATCCAGTAAATACAACGGATACTGCAAGGATCAGTGTAAACAAAAGACTCGTAAGTTTTAACGTCTTTTTCATCTTGTATCTCCTTTTCTCTTTAACATCTTGATACTTATATTCTGTCCAGAAGAAAAGAAAATATTTATTTTGATATGAAAAATTCTTATTTTTGTTTTATATTTTGGCTGATCTTATTTTCTTGTAAGCTTCAGTGCGATCTTATCTCCGATCCATTGTCCAACCTGAACGATGATGACAAGTGCAACAACTGTTACTAATAATACTCCTGTCTGATAACGATTATATCCATACATGATCGCAAGATTACCAATTCCACCGCCTCCAACAGCTCCAGCCATTGCTGAATATCCGATCACACTAACAAAAGTTACAGTTAAAGCACGAACCAGTGCTGGTGTTGCTTCTACAAATAAAACCTTACGAATAATAAGAGGCATACTTGCTCCTGTTGCAATCGCTGCTTCGATCACACCCTTATCAACCTCACTAAATGCACCTTCCACAAGTCTTGCATAGAATGCGATTGCTGCGATTGCCAAAGATACAGATGCTGCGATTGGTCCGATCATTGTTCCTACAACCAGTCTTGCCAACGGCTGTAATACAATGATCAAAATGATAAATGGTAAAGACCTGATCACATTGATGATCGTTCCTGTAATGCCATTAACTACCCTGTTTTTATAAAAAATCGGATTCGATGCCAGATGTAATACTAGTCCTAAGATCGTTCCAAGGATTGCTGCTGCGATCATGGAAATCAATACCATCTCAAAGGTCTCAAAAGATGCCTGAGCAAATTCTGACTGGATGATCTCTAATGTTTCATTCATATTATCTTCCTCCTAACCTCTCTAATTTATATACATTCTTACTAATGTATTCTAATGCTTTCTTACGTTCTGCATCTTCTCCTCTAAGGATCACGATCAACATACCAAATGGTTTATTCCTGATGTAATCGACTTTCCCATTGATGATATCCATTGTAATATCATAGTTCTTAGAAGCAACACTGATCACAGGATCATAAGAATCATCTCCTGTATAACTTAAACGAAGGATCTCTTCATTTGTTTTTGCTTTTAATCCCTCTGGAACCTCTACATTTAATACGCGTTGTACCAGACTCTTTGCAATATCTGACTTAGGATTTGCAAAGGCAGAATAGATATCTGTAACTTCTTTCAGCTTTCCATCTTCCATAAACGCAATACGATCAAATAATTTCTTTGCTACATCCATCTCATGTGTGATAAATACGATCGTGATATGTGTTTTTTCATTGATCTCTCGTAATAATTCCACGATTTCTTCTGTATTCTCAATATCCAATGCGGAGGTTGCTTCATCGCATAACAGGATATCTGGATTGTTCGCTAACGCTCTTGCAATCGCAACTCTTTGTTTCTGTCCTCCACTTAAGTTTGCTGGATATGCATCTGCTTTTTCTGGAAGATGTACGATCTCTAAGAGTTCTTTCACTCTGTCTTTGATCTTATCCTTTGGATAGTTATTGGCATACAATGAAAATGCAACATTTTCCGCGATCGTTGATCCACTGATCAGATTAAAATGCTGGAAGATCATTCCAATATTCAATCTTGTTTTTCTTAATTGTTTTCGGTTAAACTTTGTAATATCTGATCCTTCAATGATCACTTCTCCATTCGTTGGTCTCTGTAACAAATTGATCACACGTACCAGAGTACTCTTTCCAGCACCACTTGGTCCTACGATTCCAAAAATCTCTCCTTTGTTGATCTTTAAGCTTACATTATCAACCGCTTTGAATTCATGACTGCCATTTTGGAAGGTAACATCTATATTTTTTAATTCAATCATGACTTTATCCTTTCTTATTTTTCATTGTCCTTTGATCACTTCATCGGACTTTTTTCTTATCCTGTAAAATCAGATAAGCTATCGCCTATCAGTTTTCCTGACAGACAATAGCTT
The DNA here is from genome assembly GCA_019423795.1 of Clostridiales bacterium. GTDB lineage: Bacteria > Bacillota > Clostridia > Lachnospirales > Lachnospiraceae > Anaerostipes. Next base: position 2,005 of record JAHZAT010000103.1, on the reverse strand, counting down.
CATCATAACAATTTCAGTTGATTTTTTCAATAATTTATTGTTACTTCCATAAATTATTTATGGTTTATAGCAATCTTGTACTCTTAGAACAGTGGTACAACAGCTCCATCATATTTGTCATTGATATATTTTTTCACTGTATCACTCTTTAGGGCTTTGATCAGTGCTTTTGTTGCATCAGTTTTTTCATTTCCCTTTTTCACTGCTACAACATTTCCATATGTTTTAGCTCCGATAGAATCAGCGTCTTCTGTTGCTAATGCATCTTTGTTGACTTTTAATCCTGCTTCTAAAGCATAGTTTCCATTCACAACTGCGATATCAACATCTTTTAATGATCTTGGAATCTGAGCCGCTTCGATTTCTTTGATTGCTAAATCTTTTTTGTTCTCTACGATATCTTTCTTTGTTGCTGTTAATCCTGCTCCGTCTTTTAATTTGATAAGTCCCTGATCCTGTAACAATAATAACGCTCTTGCTTCATTTGTTGTATCGTTAGGAACTGCAACTGTTGCACCGTTCTTTAATGCTTTTAATGTCTTTGTCTTTCCTGGGAAGATTCCAAATGGTTCATAATGGATTGTTCCAGCGGATACTAAATGTGTCTTCTTTTGTTTGTTGAAGTCATCTAAATATGGTTTGTGCTGGAAATAGTTTGCATCTAAATCTCCAGATTCGAGTGCTGTATTTGGCTGTACGTAATCAGAGTATTCTTTAATTTCTAATTCGTATCCTTCTTTCTTTAATTCTTTCTTCGCTACTTTTAAGATATCAGCATGTGGAGATGGACTTGCTCCAATAACGATCTTCTTTGTTTCTTTTTTATCACCGCTATCTTTCTTTGCTCCGCATCCTGCGAATGCTCCGACTAAAACTGCTCCTGTCAGTGCTAATGCTAATGCTTTTTTTAATGTTCCTTTTCTCATACTTTTCACCTCATACTCTTTCTATTTTTTTGTTATTTATATTGTATTGTTTCAACTGATTGAGTCTAGTATAACAGTGTATTAGGATTTTGTAAAATATGTATTTCTTTTAGTTTGATATAGTTTTTGGCTATAACAGATTGTTTATATATGAATGATGCAGCTTTCTTTTAAAACTGATATCTCACCCAATATGGTGTAAGATTTTTTGTATATATCTGGTTACTAAATGAGGTCATTTCATTTGGTATCCAAAGGGCTTCGTACATTTTACTGCTTGCTCCTGTATATAAGTTCAGATTTGTTGGTATCATTGCTTCATAACCTTCTGATAAATAGAAACTTTCTATATTCTTTATATTTTTCGAGCATGTTCCATCATATAGTGTATAAGAATTGATGATATCCAGACCATTTAATGGATAAGCTGCAAACCCATTCACGGCCTGCACATCATAAACAAACAGTACTAAGGTTGTTCCTGTATGTTCATATTCTCCTTGTTTGATTTCTTCTAATGATTGATTCATCTGTAATAATCGGTTTTCTGCTTCTTGTCCCTTTAAAGTTTCTGTCAGTTTGAAGTAAACGGTTCCTCCTGTTGTATCTAATGTGATTCCTGTTCTTGGATCAGCCGGATTGACTCTTGTCCCTATCGGATTCGGCTCTGTATTAGTCTTTGTCGGTTTCTTTGTTGTTTTCTGCCATACTTTTACTTTACATTTGTATTTCTTCTTTCCGATCTTGGCTGTGATCACTGCTGTTCCTGGCTTTTGGGCTGTAACTTTTCCTTTTCTTGTTACAGTTGCGATCGTTTTCTTGTTGCTTGACCACTTTACTTTTTTCTTTGTTCCTTTTACTTTCAAGGTGTAAGTTTTCCCTCTTTGTAAAGAAATCTTTGTTTTGTTCAATTTGATCTTTGCCTTTGCCTGAGTGTTCATTGTTGGAGTAAATGTCAATATCAGCATTGCAATGAACAGCCTTGTGAGTAATTTTTTCATACGTGTTTCCTCCCTTCAATTGATCATATGTATATTTTTAGTATATTCGTTTCTTTTTGTATATTCAATATGTTTTTT
>JAHZAT010000102.1 GCA_019423795.1 Clostridiales bacterium | reverse complement strand
AAGTTAAAAATGCCCCAACGATCGTTCCTAAAACTCCGATCAAATAATACATATTGAATCGGAATGTTCCCCATACCTGCTCTAATGAGCTTCCGATCGAGTAATAAAATAACAATACAAATATTACAAAGATCAAATTCGTCTCTGGTCCGATCAACAGGAATGTCACAATTCTCCAGACTTGTCCATGCAAGATCAGATACGGATTCAATTCCAGTAAACTATATAATCGTGGTGATATATTGGCAATCACAAAACCGACTGCATACAATAAAACAATGATCTTAGGGAGATTCGGTATCGCATATCTGCCAAACTTCTCTTCCAGTTTATTAAGCCACATAAAAAACCTTTCTTATCATCAAAAATTAAAACATATTTTTCTTTCCAAGGATATATCCTCCAAAGATCGTAAGGATCAAGGATACGATCACAAGGATCAAAAATCCATGTGCTGAATGTGCCAGTGGTACTGGAACATTCATTCCCCAGAAACTCGCGATCATCGTCGGAATCGACATAACGATCGTTATGATCGCAAGAACCTTCATTACAATATTCAGGTTGTTTGAGATAACGGATGCGTATGCATCCATCGTACCACTTAAGATATTGCTGTAGATGTCTGCCATCTCAATCGCCTGTTTATTCTCTATAATAACATCGTCCAGTAATTCCTCATCTTCTGGATACTGTTTGATCTTATCAATCTTTAACATCTTCTCAAGCACCAGTTCGTTTGATCTCAGGGATGTAGAGAAGTAAACCAAACTCTTCTCTAATTCCAGAAGCTCGATCAGTTCCTGGTTCTTTGTTGAAATATGAAGCTGCTTCTCAACAGAATCACTCTTCTTATCAATGATTCGCAGATACTGCAGATACAAGGATGCATTCCGATAAAGGATCTGCAAGATAAATCTTGTCCTTTTAAATGTCCAGAAATTTCGAACCCTTCCATTCTTAAAGTCTGCTAACACTGCTGTATCTTCCAGACAGACCGTAATGATCACTTTCTCTGTCAGGATGATACCACATGGAATCGTCAGGAAGTATTCTTTTTCCTTTCTCTCTTCTGTTGTCGGAACGTCTACGATAAATAAAGTATAACCTTCTTCCACTTCGATATGAGAACGTTCTTCTTCATCCAGTGGTGCTCTTAAGTCATCTATATCAATCTTATAGTCTGTTGCGATCTTCGCAAGTTCTGCAGCTGTGGGATGAATTAACGATATCCAGGTTCCTTCCATAGGTTCACTGATTTCATGAATCTGGTGATCCATCGTACGATAATACTTGATCATTGTCCGCTCCTTTCTATGGAAGTACCTTGTCCATAAGTTCCCCACAAACAGGACTCTGTGAATCCTGTTTTATCATCTGAAATATCTAAAATTCCAAACTTTTACCTATTCCATTATAAATAACTCATTTTGCTTTGTCAATTAACAGTACTGTACCAACTGGAAGTGTTAACTCCCTAATTTTTTTGTTACTTTTTGCTAAATTTTCCACTGTTGTTTTGTGCATCTTGGCTATATCAAGGATTGTTTCTCCTTTTTTTACAACATATGGAATGAAAGCTCCTTCGATCACGTTCGTAAATCCAGGCACACATAATTCATCTCCAATCTGTAAATTATATACATTTACAAAAGGATTTTGTCTCATGATATCTTTTACCCTGACACCATGTGCTTTCGCGATCTTATATAAACTATCCTTTTCCTTTACAACATACACTGTCCCTTTACACGAATTTGTCTGCATCATTCTTGGCATTCCTTCGCTTTTTTATAGAATATGCAGCAGCATTCCCTTGTTTCCATTATTTTCTCCGATTTTTTTAGATAATATTCCTATTTGCAATTATTTTGAAAATGATTATAATAGATATAATGTCCATGTATATTGGACAGATATGTTTTTTTAACATTATTTTAACGCTTGAAATTATAGTATTTTATAGAAAGCAGGTATACGAGAAGATGAAACGATTAGGAATTGATATTGGCTCAACGACAGTCAAGGTCGCTGTCATCGACGAACAACATAATATACTTTTCTCTGATTATCAGAGACATTTTGCCAAGATTCAGGAAACTTTATCTTCCTTATTAAAAAAGGCAAAAGACCAGATTGGGGAAATGACATTTGCTCCAACCGTTACCGGTTCCGGAGGACTTTCCATTTCTTCTTACTTAGATATTCCATTCTGTCAGGAAGTTGTCTGTGTATCAAGTGCACTTCAGGATTATGCACCTCAGACAGATGTTGCCATTGAGCTTGGTGGTGAAGATGCTAAGATCATTTATTTCACAAATGGGATCGATCAACGTATGAATGGTGTCTGTGCCGGTGGTACCGGATCATTTATCGATCAGATGGCCTCTTTATTACAAACAGATGCTGGCGGATTAAATGAATATGCGAAAGATTATGATACGATCTATCCGATCGCAGCCCGCTGCGGTGTATTCGCCAAAACAGATATCCAGCCCCTGATCAACGAAGGTGCTACAAAACCAAACCTTGCTGCCTCTATTTTCCAGGCAGTCGTAAACCAGACGATCAGTGGTCTTGCATGTGGTAAACCGATCCGTGGAAATGTTGCTTTCCTCGGAGGACCTCTTCATTTCCTTACAGAATTAAAAGAAGCATTTATCCGTACATTAAACCTAAAAGATGATGAGATCATCGCTCCTACACACTCTCATTTATTTGCAGCTGTCGGTGCTGCCCTGAATGCTAAAGAGGAAGTTACAACTGATTTTGAACATCTTTTAAAACAGTTTGAGAAGAAGATCGAACTTCAGCAGGAAGTTGACCGTTTAGAGCCTTTATTTAAGAGTGAACAAGAATATAAAAATTTCGTAAAAGATCATAACCGTCATGTTGTGAAACGTGGAGATCTTGCTACATATAAAGGAAATTGTTACTTAGGGATCGATGCCGGTTCCACTACAACAAAAGTTGCTTTAGCTGGTGAGGATGGAGAACTTCTTTACAGCTACTACAATAACAATAACGGAAGTCCTCTTCACGCCGTTGTTGAAGCGCTTCATGAGATTGACGCACAGATGCCAAAGACAGCTAAGATCGTATCTTCCTGTTCCACAGGATACGGAGAACATCTTGTAAAAGCTGCCTTAAATCTTGACTTTGGAGAAGTTGAGACGATCGCACATTACTATGCAGCTGCATTCTTTGATCCTGATGTGGACTGTATCCTTGATATCGGTGGTCAGGATATGAAATGTATCCGTATCAAAAATGGAGTTGTTGATGATGTACAGTTAAACGAAGCATGTTCTTCTGGATGCGGTTCATTTATTGAAACTTTCGCAAAATCCTTAAATCATTCTGTACAGGAATTTGCCAAAGTTGCTTTAACAGCACAGAATCCGATCGATCTTGGTTCACGTTGTACGGTATTTATGAATTCTAAAGTAAAACAGGCACAGAAGGAAGGTGCAACTGTCGGAGATATCTCTGCTGGTCTTGCTTATTCTGTGATCAAGAATGCTTTATATAAAGTTATTAAGTTAACAGACCCATCTGACCTTGGAAAACATATCGTTGTACAGGGTGGTACATTTTATAATGATGCGGTTCTTCGAAGCTTTGAACGTATCTCCGGATGTCATGCTGTAAGACCTGATATCGCAGGTATCATGGGTGCCTTTGGTTCCGCACTGATTGCGAGAGAACGTTACGAAGATGGTATGGAAACTTCTATGCTTCCATTAGAAGAAATCTTTGCGATGAGTGTTGATACTTCCATGACACGATGCAAAGGCTGCACAAATCACTGCCTGTTAACGATCAATAAGTTCTCTAACGGACGCCGTTATATCACTGGTAACCGTTGTGAACGTGGTATTGGGAAAGAACCGAATGCTGAAAATATTCCAAACCTTTACGATTACAAACTTCATCGTACCTTTGACTACGAACCTTTATCTGATGAGAAAGCCACTCGTGGAGTCATTGGTATCCCTAGAGTTTTAAATATTTATGAGAACTATCCATTCTGGTATACATTCTTTACAGATCTTGGATTTAAAGTTGTGATATCTCCAGAATCTTCCCGTAAGATTTATGAGTTAGGTATCGAATCTATTCCAAGTGAATCAGAATGTTACCCTGCAAAATTAGCCCATGGTCATGTGATGTGGCTGATCAAACAGGGAATCAAGGATATCTTCTACCCTTGTATTCCTTATGAACGTGACGAGATGGAAGGTACAAACAACCATTATAACTGCCCGATCGTTACTTCTTATGCAGAAAATATCAAAAATAACATGGAAGAACTTGCAACAGAGCATATCAACTTTATGAATCCATTCTTAGCACTGGATAATGAAGAAGCTTTAAAATCCCGTTTATTTGAGGAATTAGAAGCTCAGTATCATTTGACTGCTGACGAAATAAATCACGCGGTTGATAAAGCTTATGCAGAACTTTCACAGGTTCGTACAGATATTCAGAATAAGGGTGAAGAAGTCCTTGCTTACCTTGCTGAAACTGGAAGAACTGGTATCGTTCTATGTGGTCGTCCATATCATATCGATCCTGAGATCAACCATGGTATTCCAGAATTGATCAACTCTTATGGAATTGCTGTTTTAACTGAGGATTCTATTTCTCATTTATCAAAGGTTGAACGTCCATTAAACGTACAGGATCAGTGGATGTATCATTCCAGACTATATGCTGCAGCAAACTATGCAAAAGCAAATAAACAGTTAGAAGTCATTCAGTTAAACTCTTTCGGTTGCGGACTGGATGCTGTTACAACTGATACAGTGAAAGATATCTTAACAAAATCCGGACGTATCTACACAGTATTAAAGATTGATGAGGTTAATAACCTTGGAGCGGCCAGAATCCGTATCCGTTCACTGATCAGTGCTGTCCGTGTCCGTAAAAAACATAAGATCGAACCAAAACCTGTATCTCCAGCGATCAAACGTGTGGAATTTACAAAAGAGATGCGTAAGAACTATACACTGTTAGTTCCTCAGATGTCTCCGATCCATTTTGAGTTCTTAGAGCCTGCTCTGCAGTCTTGTGGATACAACGTTGAAGTTTTAAATCAGGGTGGTATGGAAGATGTTAACACAGGTCTTAAGTATGTAAATAATGATGCCTGCTATCCATCTCTGATCGTTATCGGACAGTTAATGAATGCATTGCTTTCTGGTAAATATGATCCTCATAAGATCGCACTTGTCATCTCCCAGACAGGTGGTGGATGCCGTGCTACAAACTATATCAGTTTTATCCGCCGTGCGCTTGAGAAAGCTGGTTATGGTTATGTTCCTGTTATTGGTTTAAGTGCACAGGGAATTGAGAAAAACAGCGGATTTAGTTTTACACCTGGTTTATTAAATAAAGCAGTTCAGGCGATCGTTTATGGTGATGTCTTTATGAGAACGGTTTATCATACACGTCCTTACGAAGTAAAACCTGGTTCTGTTAATAAATTACACAGACAATGGGCTGCAAAATGTAAACGTGATATTGCCAAAGGTAACTTCTACACATTCCAGAAGAATATCCGTGGAATCATTCGTGACTTTGACCGCATTCCATTAAAAGATATCAAGAAACCTCGTGTCGGAATCGTTGGAGAGATCCTTGTAAAATTCCTTCCAGATGCAAATAACCACTTAGTAGAACTTCTGGAACGTGAGGGTGCGGAAGCTGTTGTACCTGATTTATTAGATTTCTTCATGTACAGCTTCTACAACAGTAACTTCAAATACCGTTACCTTGGTAAATCCAAGAAATCTGCGATCGTCAGCAACTCCGCAATCTGGGTTGTAGAGCGTTACCGTCAGACTCTTCGTAAAGAGCTAGCCAAGAGTAACCGTTTTGAGCCGCCTGCATATATCAAAGACCTTGCAGAATATGCAAAACCATTCGTATCAATCGGTAACCAGACTGGTGAGGGTTGGTTCTTAACAGGTGAGATGGTTGAACTGATTCACAGCGGTGCTCCAAATATCGTATGTACACAGCCATTTGCATGCTTACCGAACCATGTCGTTGGTAAGGGTGTTATTAAAGAAATCCGTCAGGCATTCCCTGATGCGAACATCGTGGCGATCGACTATGATCCGGGAGCTAGTGAGGTTAACCAGATCAACCGTATTAAGCTGATGCTTTCTGCGGCTGAGAAGAATCTGAATAAATAGTTATTTTTCTATTGTTTAGAATCAAATGCTAATAAAAAGAAGCCATGTTCCAGCATAGATAAATCTTGTCTATGCTTGTAACATGGCTTCTTGTTTGTTTCTTTCTATTTCAATTAGATCATTCTGCTAAAATTTCTTCCAGAATGGCTGTTGCATCTTCAATGCAGCCTGGACAGGATCTTAAGACTTTTCCCGTTTCAATCCCTTTTAGGTCCTTACATTTTGTTGCTTGATTCTTCTCCTGAAAGCGTTTTACAAGCTCTCCTGTTAGTTTATATGTTGCTGCCTTGGAAACTGGTTTCTCGATGTCTCCACAGCTTTTTATGGCACCGATGACTGCAACGGCTCCGGTGATTGCTCCACATGTTCCTTCCATGCAGCCCATACCTAGTCCATGGCCTTCCATCATCTTGAAAATGATGGATTCGTCGATTCCCATTTCTTCAGCAAATGCACAGGCAACTGCCTGGGCACAGTTGTAGCCTTTCTGGTGGTTTTGTGCTGCTTTGTCTGTTTTGATACTCATTTGTAATGTCCTCCGATTTTTATTCATTATTAATTAAATTGTAGATTTCTTCTTGTATCCTTTCCATATATCTATTACCTGCTGATTCCTGCGCAACCTCTTCCCATGTCGTTGCTGCGATCAGTCTTGCCCAACGGTATAGAGGATGCTTTCTTGCTTTGCCTTTGGCTGTCTTTGTTTTCTTTAATTCTACTTCTTTCCTTAATCATTCATACCATTTTGAATACATCACATCATTTTTCGAAAGTAAATAAACACAGTATTGATTCATACTAATTCCTTCTCTCTGTGAATGTTCTGCTAATGATCTGTGTAGACTTCGTGGTATTCTTAATTTGAATTGTCCAGAATAATTTTCCAAGCTATCTGGTTCATAAATTTCTATTCCCTCTTCCAATGCTGCTCTGATCCACTCTCTTTTTGCATCTTTTGCATTCTGCATTGCACTCTCTATCGTTTCTCCACATGTAATACAACCTGGTAAATCAGGATAAGATATTACAAACCCACCCTCATCTTGATCTTCTATGATTTCCATCTTATATGACATACTCATATACTCATTCAGCGTTTTCATTTTCTCTTTCCTCGCTTTCTACAACCTTTCTTACCATTTCTACATATACTTTTTTAATTGGTTCATGCTTTGGTATTGTAATTGGACTTTTTCCTTGTTTTCTAAATGTATAATGACTACTTCCACTTCTTGGGGCATCCATCCTATACCCATAAGTTTCTAATACCCTTTGTAATTGTGTAAATCGAAGATCCTTCGACAAATTGCAAATACGTGCGATTAGTTTATCCCATTTTGACATTTGTATCTTCCTTTCTTTTATTATATTTGGTGTCGTATTTGGTGTCAATATTTTACAATAACATTGTATTAAAAAAGAAGACTCCTCACAAAAAAGAGTCTTCTTTCCTTATCATCAAATGATGTAATTCTATCTTCTGACACTGATCCCTCTCTGATCCAGATATTCCTTCAGATCAGATATCTTCAATTCATTAAAATGGAACAGTGAAGCCGCCAATGCTGCATCTGCTTTTCCTTCTGTCAATGTATCATAAAAATGTTCTTTATTCCCCGCACCACCAGATGCGATCACTGGAATATCAACATTCTCTGCAATGATTCTTGTCAGTTTATTGTCATATCCTGCTTTCGTTCCGTCACAGTCCATGCTTGTTAACAGGATTTCTCCTGCTCCACGGCGGTTTGCTTCCATGGCCCATTCTACAGCATCTAAGCCTACATCGATTCTTCCACCGTTCTTGTATACATTCCATCCGCTTCCGTCGGCTCTGCGTTTGGCATCAATCGCTACAACAACACACTGGCTTCCGAATTTGTCTGCTGCATCATTGATCAGATTCGGTGTATTGATTGCTGAGGAATTAATCGAAATCTTATCTGCGCCTTCTCGTAAGATTGCTTTAAAGTCATCCACAGTACGGATCCCTCCACCGACGGTAAATGGAATAAATACTTTTTCTGCGACTTTTCTTACCATATCGATCATGATATTTCTTGCATCGGATGATGCTGTGATATCTAAAAATACAAGTTCATCTGCACCTGCTTTGTCATATGCTGCTGCGATCTCTACCGGGTCTCCGGCATCAATCAGATTAACGAAATTGACACCTTTTACGACGCGTCCTGCTTTGACATCTAAACATGGGATAATTCTCTTTGTATGCATCGCCAATTCCTCCTATAGTGAAACGAAGTTCTTTAAAATCTGTAGTCCTACGGTGCTGCTCTTTTCCGGATGGAACTGGCAGGCAAAGATGTTGTCTTTCTCTACTGCTGCGTGAATCTTCACACCATATTCGGTTGTTGCTGCTACGATATCTTCATCGTCTGCCTGAAGATAATAGGAATGTACAAAATATACATATGGATTATCTGGAAGTCCTTTGAATAATCTAGAACCTTCTTTGACTTTGATATTATTCCATCCCATATGTGGAATCTTTAAATCTCCACTCTTTGGAATTCTTAAGATCTTTCCTGGTAATAATCCAAGTCCTTTGACTCCCGGTCCTTCATCGCTGGATTCAAACATCAGCTGTAACCCAAGACAGATTCCTAAAAATGGAATATTCTTCTCTACAACTTCATGGATCGTTTCTTCTAATCCATAATGACGGATCTTCTCCATCGCATCTGCAAATGCTCCAACTCCCGGAAGAATCACTTTATCGCTGTTTACGATCTCATCGTGATCTCTTGTGATGATTGCTTCTTCTCCAAGATAATTGAGTGCTTTTTCAACACTTTTGATATTTCCTGCATCATAATCAATAATCGCTATCATAGGTGCCTCCTATTCGTGTGCTATGTTTAAAAAGTCACGGCTGTCCATCTTGATCCCGATTCCTTTTTCTTTGATCTCTTTTCCAATCTGGTAAAGTGAATGATGCACTCTTACAAAAGTTGCTTTCTCATTGTAGAATGCCATCTTCTCGAAAGGCCAGCGGAACAAACTTGGAACTTCAAAACCTTCTCCTAATTCTAATATAAAAAGCTTTTTATTTAAAGTGTTTTGCAGCCATTTTGTGTAACTTGCCCATGAATTTAAGTAAGCTCCTTCGATATAGATAGATTTTGTCTCTTCTGTGCGGACATTAAAAATCAATTGTTTTCCACATTTTGGACATTCCAGATGTTCGATCTTTCCTGTTTTTTCATAATAGTCGATCAAATCTTTAAGTCCTAAGTTCGCAGGATAGAGCTGCTCATCACATGGTGCACTGCACTGGAAGAAATCTCCATTTCCACATGGTGCTGTCACGTGATCTTTCTTTAAATGGGTATGATACAATAATCCATCATCGTTACTCGTCACTACGAAATATTCTTTTCCTTCCAAAACTTCTTCTAATTCTTTAAACAGATCTGTCTCTTTCATGGATAATAAATACTCTCTCTCGTAAACAGTTCTCATCCATTTGGAATCTTCATCTTCTTTATCGATGAGATTCTGGTAATGTTCATTTGTGATCGCTTTCTTGAAATCGATCACACGGTCTGCACGCAATTCTCGTCCGATCCCCACTAATACAAGGTCTGCATCCTGAATCTGTTCTTTGTAATCTTTTAACATATTTCTTTTCATCCTTTTTATCCTATTATCCAAAAGAAACCAGTTTACACTGATTTCTTTTTGCTTACACTATTTATCTATCATACCACAAAACTCATTTCTTTGTCTGTAGCATTTTTACTTCCATACACAACACAATGAAAATGCTTTTTTAACATTGTACAGATTCAGAATCCGCAGATTCAACATCAAAGTAAAATTCTACACCACCTTCTACATTGGCAACTCCATAATCTTTGCCATGTGCTTTCATCGTTGCTTCTACGATAGACAATCCGATTCCGCTTCCACCGTATTCTCTTGTTCTTGCTTTATCGACTTTATAGAATTTTACCCACAATTTATCAATATCTTCCTGTGGAATATGGTCTCCCGTATTAAATACTTTGATCCTTACGTCATTTCCATGACGACAATAGCTGACTTTGATGATCCCACCATCTGTTACGTGATTTCTGGCATTGCTCAGATAGTTGTTCACAACTTCTTCGATCATAAATTCATCTGCCCACACATGAGTCTCTGGCTCATCAAATATGATCTTGACTTCTTGCTTTTCCACAAGGATCTTGCTTGATTCTACCATATTGCGGATCATTTCTGTGATATCAAATCGTTCCATATTGACCTGATTATTTCCGAATTCAATCTGATTCAGTGTCAGAAGTTTCTGTACCATACGGTTCATCTTCTTTGCTTCATCTGCAATAACGTCACAATAGAACTCTTTGCTTTCTTCATCATCTAAGATATTGTCTTTCAATCCTTCCGAATATCCCTGGATCAGTGCGATCGGTGTCTTTAATTCATGGGATACATGGGATAAGAATTCCTTTCGCATCTCATCAATCTGAACTTTCTGCTCGATATCTTTTTGCAGTTCATTGTTCGCTGTTTTCAGTTCTGAAATGGTGAATTCCAATTTAGATGATAACTCATTGATACTGGCTCCAAGTCGTCCTAATTCATCATCAGATCCTGTTGGCACTTTCACATCAAAATCTAAATGTGACATCTGATTCGCGGCCTTGGCCATATCTTCAATTGGTCTTGTAAACTGGCGGCTGTATAAATACATCGCAACTGCACCGCAAATGATCAAGATCAGTCCAACATACATCGTAAACTGTCCGGATAATCTGGCACTTGTCTGGATACTTTCCATCGGTGTACTTATGATCACTGTATAATCACCATCCAGATAGCCCATTAGATTGATGCTTGTTCCCATACTCTTATTGGTATTGGTCATAACTGCATAACCTTGCTTCTTGATCTGGTTACTGATCTTATCAAGATTTTCATTTAAAATGTTCCAAAGGCTTTTATACATCAAGCTCTTCTCTCCTTCAGAACTATAAACGATCGTTCCTGATCCATCACTGATCAAAACCCTGTAATTATAAGTCTTCGCGATCTCATCCACATCATTCTTCCGTACCGTATCTTTTTGAAAAACTTTCTGTATCTGGTAATAAGATTCTTTGATCGTCTTCTTTTCCTTCACAGTATAATATGTCTTCAACATAGTAAGATTGATCAGTACTGATAATAAGATTACCGACGTCATGATGATGATCAGCATCAATGTCATCTTGACTCTAACTGAACGGTTCTTTAATAATTTCTTTCTCAATTCTCTTCAACCTCAAATTTGTATCCCATTCCCCAGATCGTATGAATATAAGAACCTTTTTCACCAAGTTTATTTCTTAATTTCTTTACGTGGGTGTCGATCGTTCTTGCATCTCCAAAGTAATCATAGTTCCACACCTGATTTAAGATACTTTCCCTTGTAAGGGCTCTTCCTTGATTGGACATAAAATACTGTAATAATTCAAATTCTTTGTAACTCAGATTGATGCTTTTTCCGTCAATAGAGACATGATGTCCCCCAACATCCATGACAATTCCGCCAGCTTCTATCTGTTCACCTTCTGTCTGAACCGTTCTTCTTAAAATGGCTTCCACTCTGGCAACCAAGATCTTTGGGCTGAATGGTTTGGAAATATATTCATCCACTCCAAGTTCAAATCCAAGAAGTTCATCTTGTTCCTGATCTTTTGCCGTCAGCATGATGATCGGAACTTTAGATACTTTACGGATTTCTTTGACAACTTCCCATCCGTCCATCTTCGGCATCATAACATCTAATACTAACAGATTGATCCCCTTTGTAGAATAAAAGGTATCAACCGCTTCTTCACCATCCTGTGCTTCTAACACCTGATAGCCGGCTCTTGTCAGAAAGTCTTTGACTAGCTTTCGCATTCTGCTTTCATCATCCACAACTAATATCTTTAATTCATTCACCTTGTATCTTCCTCCTAATCTTATTTTCTCATACCATTTATTTATATTTCTTTCCTATAAAAAAGAAACATCCTTCTTATTTTGTTGACTTTATTCTATCATAGGATTATGTCAAAACTGTGAATGTTTATCATGAATTTACGATCATCATCTCTTCACAAAATATATCAAAAAAAGAAGTCTCACAGATAAATTCCTGCAAAACTTCTTTTATGATCATGATACTTTTGTATCATTTAATTGTTCGTATTATTCTGCGATCGCTTTGATCTTCTCAAGACCGAAGACAATCACAATACCGATAATAAAGAATACTGGATGGAACGTATGAAGTGTCATCGCTGCTTTTGTATTCTCCAGTGTTGTTGGTCCCATAACGATCGCATATAAAGAACCGATCATCATTCCGATAACAAAATAGATCATCGCACTTCTATGGTTCTCCAATGCACGGCGGATCAGTTTGATCACGAGTGCGATTCCTGTCAAGATTCCAAGTCCAAAGATCACTATGACTGGGAAGTAAGACAGATGAAGATGCATCACTTCTTTGAGTGCTGTGATCACTGGAACATATAACCCAAAGATCAGAAGCATTGTTGAGCCTGAAATTCCTGGAAGTACCATTGCTGAGATTGCTACCATCGCTACTGCGAAGATATAAACAACCAATGCGATATTTAAATGTTCCACGCTAACACTGATTCCTTTTCCAGATACTGGATTAAAGTATGTGATTGCTGCAACAAGTACAACTCCAATCACTGCCCAGATGATATTCTGGTATTTTCCTTTTAATGAATCTTTCTCTTCTTTGCAGATCATCGGAATTGCAAAAATGATAAGTCCTAAGAATAAAGAACTAATCTCATAAATCCTGTCATCAAAAATACTTGCCAGAACAGAAACTGCTGCTCCCATTCCAACGACCCATCCAATGCCAATCCTTATTAAAAACTTAATTGCTTCAATTCTTTCTTCTTTTGTTCCTGACATCAAATAATCGAGTGACATGATAAACTTGTCATAAAAACCAAGTAAGAACGCAACCGTTCCACCAGATACACCCGGAACACTGTCAGCTAATGCCATACAAAATCCTCTGATAAAATTTAGCATACTACCTCTTTCTCCTGTTATGTGTTTAATATACAACACATTGTATTGTAACATAACTTTTTTTTAGAAGAAAGTATGAAATAAAATTCACATATTTTCATTTGCTGCACGAAGGATCGTAGCCCCTCCTGCAACAATGTCTCCATCATAGAATACGACTGCCTGTCCTGGCGTAATCGCTCTCTGTGGTTCATCAAAGACAACTCTTACTTCATCTTCCCCTGTCATATAGACTCTGCAAGGGACTTCCGGACTATTGTATCGAATCTTCGCCATCAGTTTCATACCATCTTCAAACTCTGGTACAGACATACAGTTTACTTTATTTCCATATAAAACATTGGCAAACAGATCCTGTTTGTCTCCGACTACAACTTCATTCGTATCTTTGTCTACTTTGATGACATATCCTGGTTTCTTCAAGGATAATCCAAGACCTCTTCTCTGTCCTACTGTATAGTAAATGATCCCTTTATGCTCTCCTAAGACATTGCCTTCTGGATCTACAAAGTTCCCTTTTGGAATCTTTGTTCCAGTCGTCTCTTCGATAAATTCGCCATAGTTATCATCTACAAAGCAGATATCCTGACTGTCAGGCTTGTTGGCAACTAACAGTCCGATCTCTTCTGCGATCTGTCTGACTTCATCTTTTGTGTATGCCCCGATCGGCATGAGTGTTTTAGAAAGCTGATTCTGAGTCAGATTATATAATGCATAGGTCTGATCTTTCTTCTGTGTCTTAGAACATTTTAATGCATAACGTCCGTTATCAAGCTTTGTGATCTGTGAATAATGTCCGGTTGCAATATAGTCTGCTCCAATATCTAAGCAACGCTTTAACAAGGACTCCCATTTTACATAACGGTTACATGCGATACATGGATTTGGAGTTCTTGCATTTAAATATTCTTCACAGAAATAGTCAATGACTTTATCTTTGAAGTCTTTTCTAAAATTCATGACATAATGAGGAATTCCGATCATCTGTGCTACACGCCTTGCATCATCAACAGCTGATAGTCCACAGCATCCTCCATTCTCTTCCTGAACAAACTCATCTTCTTCCTGCCAGATCTGCATTGTCACACCGATCACATCGTATCCCTGTTTCTTTAAGAGATATGCCGCAACGGATGAATCAACGCCTCCTGACATTCCAACCACGACTTTTTCTTTCACAACTGCCTCCTAGTATTCCTCTTCTTCTTCACCTTCACTGATATCTGTTTTAGGTTTTTCTAATCCTTCGATCTTGATACCATTTTTCTCAGCATAATCCCATAATGCTGCGTGAATTGCTTCTTCTGCAAGTAAAGAACAGTGAACTTTCACTGGTGGAAGTCCGTCTAATGCTTCCATAACAGCTTTGTTTGTTACTTCTAATGCCTGCTGGATGTTCTTTCCTTTTACTAATTCTGTTGCCATACTGCTTGTTGCAACAGCTGCTCCACATCCAAATGTCTTGAATTTGACATCCTGAATGATTCCATTATCATCGATATCTAAGTAGATTCTCATGATATCTCCACATTTTGCGTTACCAACTGTTCCAACACCACTGGCGTTTTCAATTTCTCCTACGTTTCTTGGATGCTGAAAATGATCCATTACTTTCTCACTGTACATTATGATTCCTCCTGATCTTATCTATAAATTCTACTGAAATTTTATTTTCATTATTTTCCTCTATGGAAAACCTCTTAATTATTTTTCTTTACAAAATCTTCATATAATGGTGACATTGTTCTTAATTTTGTCACGATCTCTTTGATATTGTCTACAACATAATCCATATCTTCTTTTGTTGTTTCTTCTCCGATCGTCATACGAAGTGATCCATGAGCGATCTCATGAGGCAGTCCAATAGCTAACAGTACATGAGATGGATCTAAGGATCCTGATGTACATGCTGATCCACTGGATGCACAGATTCCTGCCATATCAAGCATGATCAGTAAAGACTCTCCTTCGATGAACTGGAAACTGATATTAATGTTGTTTGGTACTCTCTTTTGTGCATCTCCATTTAAACGGCAGTATGGAACTTCTGCCAGGATTCTCTTAATCGCATAGTCACGGACTTCTGTCTCATGCTTGATTCTTTCATCCATTGTTGCAAATGCAATTTCAACTGCTTTTGCAATTCCTACGATACCTGTGATATTCTCTGTTCCAGCACGTCTTTTTCTTTCCTGTGCTCCACCATGAATGAAAGAACGAAGTTTTAATCCTTTTCTGATATATAAGAATCCGATTCCCTTTGGTCCACCGAATTTGTGTCCGCTGACACTTAACATATCGATATTATATTCATCTACATTGATTGGAATCTGAGCATATGCCTGAACTGCATCTGTATGGAATAAGATTCCATGTTCTTTTGCGATAGCTCCGATTTCTTTAATTGGCTGGATCGTTCCGATCTCGTTGTTTGCAAACATCACAGAGATTAAGATCGTATCTGGTCTGATCGCTGCTTTTAAGTCATCTAATTTTAAGATTCCGTTCTCATCAACGTCAATATATGTGATCTCAAATCCTTTTTTCTCAAGATATTCACATGTATGAAGGATCGCATGATGTTCGATCTTACTTGTGATGATATGTTTTCCTTTGTTTGCATAAGCTTCTGCTGTACATTTTAATGCCCAGTTATCAGATTCAGAACCACCTGCTGTAAAATAGATGTTCTCTGGTGTTGTTCCAAGAGATTTTGCGATCGTATCTCTTGATTCATCTATGACTTTACGGTTATTTAATGCTGGTGTATATACACTGGATGGGTTCCAGAAATTTTCTGTAAAATAAGGAAGCATTGCATCTACAACTTCCGGTCTTGTTGCTGTAGTTGCTGCATGATCTAAGTAAATGATTTTCTTTTCCATGATTATGATTCCTGCCTTTCTTCTTGATCATATTTGGTATGTATTTCGATTGATTCTTCCATCAATTCTTGTAAAGTGATCGAATCAACCGCCTGTTGAACGCTGTCATTGATTCGTTGCCAAACTGTCTTGGTCACACAGAATTTTGTGCCGCTGCAAGTCGATGTGTCTCCGGTAAATGCTGCACAGTCGATTGGTGTTAAATCTCCTTCCAAAGTCCTTAAAATATCTCCTGCCGAAATATCTTTTGGATCTTTATCTAACATATATCCACCCTGTGCTCCACGAATACTTTTGATGATCCCCGCTTTCTTCAGTTTGGGTAATAATTGCTCTAAGTATCTGACTGAAATATTCTGTCTCTCTGCGATCGCACTGATCGGTACCGGGCTGTCCTGACTGTATACTGCAATGTCTACCATCGCTCTTAATCCATAGCGTCCTTTTGTCGATAATTTCATTCTCTCACCTCAATCCCGACTATATAACTCGGATTTCATTTGTTATCTTAACAAAGCATGTATCTTATGTCAACATTATTTGTCATATCTTTTTTTTTTATTTCATACAATGATTAAAAATGGCTGGTATTTCCTATGAAAAAGGCAAGCCCGTTTATTTGCGGAACTGTGATCTTAACACTCTCTAATTTTTTTTCAAGACTCATCGGCTTCTATAATAGAATATTTCTGGCAGGCGTGATCGGTGCACATCAGATTGGAATTTATCAATTGATCTTTCCTGTTTATCTCCTTGGGTTTGCTGTCTGTTTTCAGGGATTTCAGATCGCACTTTCTAAGATCACTGCTGAGAAAAAAGCTACGGGAAATATTAATGCTGCTCGTTATGTACTTCGCATTACGATCATTCTTACACTGTGCCTTTGTATCATTTTCTCCTTCTTTGTATTTTGGTATGCAGAACTGATCTGTTCAGTTTTTCTTCATGAACCAAGCTGTGTACCATGCCTGAGACTTGCTGTTCTTGTTCTTCCATTTGTCGGGATCAAAAACTGTATTCATGGGTACTGCCTTGGAATTGAGAATTCGGGTGTTCCTGCTTTTTCTTTGTGTCTGGAACAGATTTCAAGGGTATCCTCTATCTTTTTACTTTCTGTATTCATGATAGAGAAAATGCCAGTTCCTGCTTTTCTAGCTGTCTGTGGAATGACTGTTGGGGAGATCGTTTCATTTTTCTTTACTCTGATCTTCTATTTCTTACACAAAAAGTCTGCTGACAGCTTGTCAAAGTCTACTCTTTCTGCATCAAAACTTTCTGTATTTCATGAACTGTTATCCCTTGGGATTCCACTGACTTTGAATAGTTTTTCTGTCACCTTATTACAGAGTGTGCAAAGTATTCTGATCCCAATGATGTTATATCGTTTTTATGGAAATCGTTACCGCAGCGTCGAGATCTATGGCATCTTAAGCGGCATGGCACTGCCTTTTATCATGTTTCCTTCTACGATCACCAATGCATTATCTTTGATGCTTCTGCCTAAGATTTCTGCTGCCAAAACTCACAACGATCCCTCTTATCTTCGACGTTGTGCGATCTTACCTCTTATCTTTTGTACATTTCTTGGAATTGGAGCTTTTGGCGGATTCTTTGTTTTTGGACCCTGGATTGGAAATTTCTTTTTTCATGATCCTCTTTGCGGAAAGTATTTAAGATCATTGTCTTTTTTATGTCCGTTTTTGTATTGTTCTTCCATCTTATCTACCATATTAAATGGGCTTGGAAAAACAAAAGATACACTGCTTCATAATAGTGTATCTCTTGTGATCCAGATTTGTTTTATTTTATTTGCGATTCCTTTGTATGGAGTGAACGGATATTTGTGGGGACTGTTTCTTAGTTGTTTGTTTCTTTGCTTCGTAAATTATCGAAAAGTAATGCTGCATGTATGAGTCAAAAAATAGCTGTTACCGAATTCCCAAAAATGTCTCATACAGATCCACTTGACCATACCCCCATTCTCTGTTTGGATAGATTCTTTCCGGATCTCTCCTTGCTCCCCGGATCAGATAATTTTTAATTCTTGTCGTATTGATCTGCATATCATTTTTCTGCATGATCCCCCATTCTAACATCAATGCTGCTATACCCGCGGTAATTGCTCCTGAAACGCTTGTTCCTGATTTTCTGCCATAGCGTTTCCTTGGTAACGGTCCTAGAATTTCTACTCCTGGTGCTGTAAAATCTGGTTTAACCGCATTTCTTGGAAATCCCCTGCTACTGTCGATCGCGAGGCTTCCTGTGTTGGAATTATAACTTCCACAAGATATCAGCAATCCTGTATTTGATGGTGCTACCAGTGTATTATATGGTGTGGATTCCAAGAAAAATGTATCTTCGCTGATAAAGTTTGTGATTGGAAGCCACAGATCAAATTCACGATTTCCTACGCCATCGTCACTGACGTAGATGTTCCAGATTCCTGGTGCCGGATTTTGAAATCTCATAACGATAACTGGAGCTCCTGCAGATGTATCTACCGTAAAGTATTCTACGATCAGCCTTGTTTTTTCTAATAAAAATGTTACATATCTTTGCCCGCTTAACCCGCCTTGTATCCTACCTGTTTTCTGTCCTGATGGTGACTCAATATCTACATAATATCGGTTCGGAGCTAATCCCCATAGTTCCATTGTAAATCCATACTCCGACTCTCCAACTTTGACTTCCACTTTTGCATCATTTTGTGAAACCTGACCACTGTAATGATGTCTTGCCTGCCCCTCATTTCCAGCGCTTGTGACAACTGCGACTCCCCGAAGCATCGCTCTGCCTGACAGATACTGGTCTAATGGTCCTGTTCCAAGATGAGACGCAAGGTTAGTGCCAATACCTAAGAATATGACGATCGGTCTTTGCAACTGTTCTGCAATATGATCAATATAGTGAACTGCCAGCATGATGTCTGTTTCTGCATATGCTTCGTATTTTGGATCAATACAGTAATATTCTTTCAAATAGTCTTTTGCTTTTCTTAATTTCACTACGATCAATCCTGCATTCGGAGCAATTCCTGAAAATCCTGTTTCGTTATCCTCATTTCCAGCAATTAAACCTGCTAAAAAAGTACCATGTCCGGATTCATCCTTCGATGGTACTTTCTGCTGTGGCACGTCGCTTTTTAGTGCCTCTTCTATTTGTTCTTTTGTATATTCTGTCCCATATCCCAGAAATGTATCTTCTGGGTCACCTTCTATTGTCTGATCCCAGAGAGAATATATCTTACTGCTGCCATCTTCATAGCGAAATGCTGGATGTTCATAGTCGATCCCTGTATCGATCATTCCAACTAAAACACCATTTCCATAAAGATCCAAGGTACTCCTTCTGACTTGCGCTACTCCGACATCTTCTAACATCTGTGTGTCCATCAGACCGAAACAACGTGGAATCGTATTATATGGATAATTTTGTCCATATATGGATGTCCGTCCGTTCTTTTTGACATATGCGATCGCGAATCTCTGATCGATCACTGTAATACATTCTGTGTTGAATTCTTCTTTTACATAGTCAAGTACTCCACTATATTCTCCGATAAATTCAAAATAATCATTACTCTGGGCTGCATTTTCACATAGCATAGGAATACCTCAGGTTTTTTATAGTTTATGCACCCAATTTCCATCTGTTAATCTATGTGTATGATACAATTTATGAAAATTAATTTAAATACGCTCCGTAATAAGTCCCTTCTGATAAGCCCATAATAACTGTTCGAGATCTGCCACTTTCTCCTGTAGTGCCTTGCCATTATCAGTATCCATAACACATTTACGTTTCGTTACCTTATTAATAACGATCGTATCTGAATGGATATCTGTTTCCTCTCTGATCGCTATAGTTCTTGATACAAATGGTTCGTGTGCTACGAGTTTTAATCCGTAAGAATTAGACACTAAGGTATAACCTGCGATCCCTGTTGTCTTCTGATATGCTTTCGAGAATCCACCATCAATGACAAATAGCTTTCCTCCACATTTGATCGGGCTTTCGCCTTTCTTTACTGCTACTGGCATATGCCCGTTTACAATCTTGCCTGTCGATGTATCTAATCCGAATTCTTC
Organism: Clostridiales bacterium; assembly: GCA_019423795.1. GTDB lineage: Bacteria > Bacillota > Clostridia > Lachnospirales > Lachnospiraceae > Anaerostipes. The sequence goes on along the minus strand of JAHZAT010000102.1, from coordinate 9,065 downwards.
TAAGATCTGGTTGATCACTGCTTCATTTTCATACCACTGATAGTAATAGTCTTTCTTTTCTTTCTTAAGATCTGCATCATCCAAGAAATAGCGCTCAAACGTTGCCATCTTTGCTTTTCCGTAGACTGGTGAGTTTTCATTTGACCAGATGAACCACATGATGTCTTGTCCATATTTTCTGGCTTTCATGTCTTTTTCCTCATAATAGCCCTGTCTTGCCAGATGTTCTAAGACGTCATAAAGTTCTTTCCCTGCGTACTTTCTTCCTTCAATCTCTACTTCACGAAATGTTCCATCTTCGTTTAGCGGTACACAGCCATGATATAGAAGCATTCCATTGAATACCTTGTATAAGTGTCCTTTTGCAAATAAGAATCTTATATGTTCCTGAAGATAAGCACAGTATTTAAATACAGTTACCAGATGTTCCATCACATATTCTTCTTCTTTGGTCAATTTATATGGATCATTTGGATCGATCGTTGGAAAATTCTTATCTTTTAATTCATATTCTTTTCCATCTAATGTGATCGTTCCTTTTTCATAGTCGATCTTGTCTAATAGTAATCTTTGATCCATCAAAAAGTCTGGACGGCGTTTGATCAATTGACCTTCTACTTTAAACTGCATGATCGCAATGGCTTTGTGCATCTTCTTATTCAATTCTTCTTCTCGGATATTACTCTCATCCACTTCTCCAGATGCATGGAATAATTCACATTCATCATCTTTGTAACACTCCAATGCAAATCTTGCCAGCGGGATCAGATTGATGCCATAACCATTTTCCAAAACATCCAGATTATTGTATCTTGCACAGATTCTTACAACATTACAAATACATGCGCGGTGCCCAGATGCAGCTCCCATCCATAAAATATCGTGATTTCCCCACTGAATATCAACATTCACTGTCTTCATGATGCAGTCCATGATCCTGTGTGGACCAGATCCTCTATCGTAAATATCTCCGATCACATGCAGATGATCGATCGTCAGATCCTGGATCAGATGGGCCATCGCTGCAATAAACTGTCTGACCCTTCCTGTCGTGATGATCGTCTCAAGAATCTGCTCTACATAGCGTTTCTTATCAGCTCTCCGGTGTTCTACCATCAATTCTTCCATCACATAGGCAAATTCTGGTGACATTGCTTTCCTTACTTTTGATCTTGTATATTTATTCCCGACTGATCTTGCAACATGAACCAGACGTACCATCGTATCATGCTGCCATTCAAGAAGGAAATTCTTTGGTAATTCTTCCTCCATTAAATCCATCTTCTGCTCCGGATAATAAATAACTGATGCCAGATTTTTCTTTTGCTTTGTTGTCAGTGTATTCCCAAATTCATCTTCAATCCTGCTTCGGATCGCTCCTGATCCATTCCTTATGATATGGCTGAATTTCTCATATTCGCCGTGAACATCAGAAACATAATGCTCTGTTCCTTTGGGAAGATGCAAGATTGCCTGAAGATTGATGATCTCTGTTGAAGCAGCTGCGACATTTGGATAACGCACTGCCAGTTCCTTTAGATACTTCATCTGGTCCATGAGAAGAATCCCCTTTCGTTTACGCTTATTTTATTGTTCTGTAATATTATATCATTATTTTTCATACTTTCCCAATAACTTTCTTTCATTTTCCTTAATTATGATGCTTTTATGAAAATAATGTCATTTCTTGTGTTATACTGTAGTCAGTCTTTGCAAAATCTATGTGAATTTTCTGATTTTTGATCGTAGATTTGAAAGGCTGCATACAATAAGGAGGAGATTATGTTAAAAAAGAACAAAAGCATTGCACTGGTGATGATCTTAGCTTTATTGATCATTACATCTTCTTGTGCACCAAAAAACACACAGGCAGAAATTGATAAACCTGCCAAAACAAGTGCCTCTTGGGAGAGGAAACTTTGCAGATCAAAACTTGATATCATCAGTTCTTACGGTGATGATCAGGCATTTCACCCAAAAGTCTTAAACTTTGAAAAACCATGGAACGGCTATCGCTATTGGATGGCATACACTCCATATCCAGGTGCAGATCAGCGAAAAGAAAATCCACACGTCTGTGTCTCCAATGACAGGATTCATTGGAAGCCATTTGAAGGAGAGGGAAAAGCTGTTTCACTAGATCCATTGACCCCATTTGAAGACCCTGACAAACAGTATAATTCAGATACCCATCTTGTATATAGAAAAGACATCGATACCTTAGAATGTTACTGGCGCCAAGTCGATAATCGTACCAGGATCGATAAGATCATGAAACGTACAACAACCGATGGTATCCACTGGAGTAAAGCTCAGAATGTATTGGTTTCCGATGCACGCACTGATCGTATTCTAAGTCCGGCGATCATTTATGAAAACGGACGATATAAGATGTGGACTGTCAACTGTAAAAGAAAATTCCCTGTTTTATACCGTGAAAGTAAAGATGGTTTTCATTGGACAACTCCAAGCACGATTCAGTTAAAATATCCATCTGACAGACTTCGAAGCTGGCATCTGGATGTCATTCATACAGAGAAAGGCTATGAAATGCTCGTCGTTGCCTTCTACAAAGGGCATAGGCATCGGGAAATGAATCTTTATTATACTTCATCCAAAAATGAGCATGATTTTAAGAAATGTATTACGATCTTAAAACCATCTGAAAAGGAAAAAGCATGGGACAACCGTGGTATTTACCGTAGCAGCTTTTTTGTGGAAAATGGAATTTATTATATTTATTACAGTGGTATTGGATATCCAAAAGGACCAAACAGCTCTCAGGGTGTTGGACTCACATATGGTCCATCGGTGAAAAACATTCATGGTTACGATGCATAAAATCTCTTGACGTTATAAATATTCAGGTGTAAACTGTTAGCAATAAGAATTTTTAGCCGACCATCTATAGACTGGCTAACGACTCTACAATACGAATAAAAGGAAGTGCATTAATATTATGGAAAAGAAAAATATCGACTGGGCTAACATCGGTTTTGGTTATATGCCAACAGATTACCGTTTTGTTGCAAATTATAAAGATGGAGCATGGGATGAAGGAGCATTAACTACAGATGCTACGATCACACTCTCTGAATGTGCCGGTGTATTACAGTACGCTCAGACATGTTTTGAAGGAATGAAAGCTTACACAACAGAAGATGGACATATCGTTGTATTCCGTCCTGACTTAAATGCAAGCCGTATGGCAGATTCATGCAGAAGACTTGAGATGCCTGTATTCCCTGAAGATAAATTTGTAGAAGCGATCGAGAAAGTCGTTGCAGCGAATGAAGCATTCGTACCACCTTTCGGTTCTGGTGCTACATTATATATCCGTCCTTATATGTTCGGAAGTGATCCTGTGATCGGTGTAAAACCAGCAAATGAATATCAGTTCCGTATCTTTACTACACCAGTAGGACCATACTTCAAAGAAGGAGCTAAACCTATTACTATCCGTGTCAGTGATTATGATCGTGCTGCTCCTCGTGGAACAGGTAATATCAAAGCCGGATTAAACTATGCTATGAGCCTTTACCCAATCATGGAAGCTCATCGTCAGGGATTTGATGAGAATATGTATCTTGACCCAGCAACAAGAACAAAAGTAGAAGAAACAGGTGGAGCTAACTTCATCTTTATTACAAAAGATGGTAAAGTTGTAACACCTAAATCTGACAGTATCCTTCCATCTATCACTCGTCGTTCTTTAGTTTATGTAGCCAAAGAATACCTTGGACTTGAAGTCGAAGAACGTGAAGTATTATTTGATGAAGTCAAAGATTTCGCTGAATGTGGATTATGTGGAACAGCCGCAGTTATCTCTCCAGTAGGAAAGATTTATGATCACGGTAATGAAATCTGCTTCCCAAGCGGAATGGAAAAGATGGGACCTGTCATCCAGAAATTATACGATACTTTAACAGGAATCCAGATGGGTCATATTGAAGCCCCTGAAGGATGGATCAAGGTTATTAAATAAGACTTTCGTCAATAGAATATTAAATAACATAAAATGCAGCCAGACAGTTATTGATTTAACTTTCTGGCTGCATTTCATTTATACATATTGGCGTATCATTCTTATTTACTGATCTCTTAGATGAATCTCTGGATTTCCATGATTCTCAATATAATCTCTTGTGATCGTTACGCTTCCGATCGTGTCGTCTTTTGGTATCTCGTACATAATGTCGAGCATGAATTTCTCAATGATCGCACGTAATGCTCTGGCTCCTGTTTTCTTTTTCAGAGCTTGTTCTGCGATAGCCTCCAGAGCCCCTTCATCGAATTCTAATTTTACTTCATCTAATTCTAATAACTTCTGATACTGTTTTAAGATCGCATTCTTTGGTTCTTTTAGAATCTTGACTAACATCTCTTTTGTCAGTCCTTCTAATGTAAATATCATTGGAAGTCTTCCGATAAATTCTGGAATGAATCCATATTCTCTCAAATCTTCATTCGTAACCTGTGCAATGATATTTTCTTCTTCATCAAAACGGTCTTTTAAATCTGCTCCAAATCCGATCGATGTTTTCTTCATCAGACGTTTTTTGATGATTCCTTCTAAGTTCGGGAAAGCTCCACCACAGATAAAAAGAATATTCCTTGTATTGATCGTTGTGAGTGGTACCATTGCATTCTTGCTTGTAGCTCCGACTGGCACTTCGACTTCTGCTCCTTCTAAGAGTTTTAGCAATCCTTGCTGAACGGATTCTCCACTGACATCTCTGCTGTTTGTATTTTGTTTCTTGGCAATCTTATCAATCTCGTCAATGAATACGATTCCATGTTCTGCACGGTCTACATCGTTATCTGCCGCCTGTAAGAGCTTTGATAAAACACTTTCTACGTCATCACCAATATATCCTGCTTCTGTTAAGGATGTAGCATCTGTGATCGCTAGTGGTACTTTTAACAGTCTTGCAAGTGTCTTGACCAGATATGTTTTACCACTTCCTGTTGGCCCGATCATCAGCATATTCGATTTATCGATTTCGATCTCATCCATTGTGTTTGTAACCACTCGTTTATAATGATTGTATACAGCAACAGACATAACTTTCTTCGCATAATCCTGTCCAATAACATATTCATCCAGCATTGCCTTGATCTGATGTGGTGCTGGAATATCTTTTAATGTAAACTCTGGCCCTTCTTTTTTGTCTTTCTTTTTCTTCTTTACTTCCACTTTTGGCTGCATACTCTGCATATCGTTCATCATCTTTGTGATATCCATGCTGTCAAGATCCATATTTCTTGCGTCAATAAATCCAAACTGACCATTGCCCATAGAATTTAATGTCCTCTGCATACAATCTGTACATATAAAAATATTATTCGGAAGTTCTAACATCTTACCGGCTACAGATTCCGGACGTCTGCAAAGATAGCAGTAATGTTCCACATCTTTGTGTTCATCCTCATTTGTTACTTCCTCAATCTCATTTTGATTTTTCTCTTCTGACATATGATTGTCCTCCACTTTTTATTTTGAATAGAGTACTTCTCCTATAATTTCAATCCCTTTTATCATATCTTCTTTTTTCATTCTCGTAAACCCCAAAATATATTCTTCTTTCAATGGTTTTCCTTCTATATAATACCATGAGAGCGGATAGATCATCACACCTTTTTGTCTTAATTTTTTTTGAAACTCTTTTTGATCACTGACAGGGAATCTTACGATGATATGTGCTCCTGCTCCATGACCATATATTTGAATATCGGAGTTTAACTTCTTAATTTCTTTGATTAATAGATCATGTTTCTCTTTATAAATATTCCTCATACGGTTTAAATGTCGTTCAAAATGCCCTTCTGTCAGAAACAGCGTCAAAACTTTCTGATCAATCCTTGATACTGCACAGGAAAATGTCTGGCCAATCTGCTGATATCTCTTTGCAAGTTTCTTTGGGAGCACCATATAACTTGCTCGGATCGCTGGTGCGATCGCTTTTGAAAATGTTCCCATGTAGATCACATTTTCTCCATCATCTAATCCCTGCATCGCTGGAATTGGTTTTCCATGATATCTGAACTCGCTGTCATAATCATCTTCGATAATATAATGATCTGGATCTTTTTTAGCCCATCCTAATAATTGACTTCTTCGCCCTATTGGCATGATCACGCCTGTGGGATATTGGTGTGCCGGGGTTACATATGCTAAGTTCGCATCTGTTTTCTGCAATTGTTCTACACACATTCCACTTTCGTCCATGGAGATCGGATGAATCTTAAAATCCAATTCCTTTAAGATTTCATACGCATTTTTGTAAACTGGATTTTCAATTCCAATGGAAACTTTTTCTCCTAAAATCTGACGTAGTAAAAATAGCAGATTCTCCATTCCTGCTGCCACTACGATCTGGCTGGCATGAACATGAACACCTCTGGATTGTCTCAGATAATACATGATCGCTTTGCGCAATTCCAAATCTCCTTGAAAATTCCCCTTTTGAAATAACTCACTGTTATCATTGATCATGATCTCTTTTAGCAGTTTTCTCCAGATATGATAAGGAAACTGTTCCATATCAACTCCTGCTGATGAAAAGTCGTATGGTATCTTCTCTGGTCGTATTTCTTCTTCCTCTTCTTCGATCTTAACTGGAATGTGAAGCTCTGCCAGTTCTTCTACCTGACAGACAAAGAAACCACGTTTTGGTTTTGATTCAATATATCCTTCTGCACAAAGCTGTGCATATGCAGTGTCCACAGTATTCCTGCTGACATCTAAATGTTTGGAAAGTCTCCTTGCAGAAGGGAGTCTGGCCCCAAAGGGCAAAACTCCTGTTATAATTTCTTCTTTGATAGAATTATAAATCTGCTCATATAACGGCTCTTTTTTTGAAATATCAAGTGCAACGATCAGCATATAACCACCTGTTTTCCTCTAATTTATTCTGCATTTGAAACAGTCATTTTCTCTATTACAACTTTCTTCACTGGCTGGCTTACTTCTCCACTTCCATTATCTTGTGTCTTGCATCCTGAAATCTTATCTAACACATCATATCCATTGATCATTTGTCCAAACACAGTATAACTTCCTGTTAAGGATGGATATCCACCCTGATCCAAGAATAACGCTTGTTGTTTCTTTGTGAGCTCTACATTCCCTTCTTCCAGACCTTTCTTCGCTGTATCTGCTTTCGCCTGCACGATAAAAAACTGACTTCCATTCGTATCTGCTCCGGAATTTGCCATACATAAAGAACCGCGAAGAGGCAGAAGTTCCTCACATACTTCATTATCAAAGTCTTCTCCCCAAATACTTTCTCCGCCTGTTCCTGTTCCTGTTGGATCTCCACTCTGGATCATAAAATCATTGATGACTCTGTGAAAGATCTGTCCATCAAAGTATCCATTCGATGCAAGAGTTACAAAATTCTTCACAGCCAAAGGCGCTTTCTTCATGAAGAACTTAAACTGCATTTCTCCATAACCTTTGACTTTCATAGTGACGATCGTTTCTCCCTTTTGTGCATCCGCAAGTTGGTCTGTTTTCTTTGCTGCTGTGATCTTGGGTACTTTATATTTTGATTGCACTTTCATCTTTGTTTCTGTTGTTGCTTTTGTTGTATCTTTGCTGCCGTCTTTTGCAGATGAACACCCAACACAAAGTGTCATGGCTGCCATCAGACATGCTGCTGCTATGATCTTTCTCATGTTTGATTTCCTTTCTATTTTAAGAGATTGCTCACTTGCGATCACTGTTCTCGGATCTTATCCGCCGGAAATACGATTCCTGTCTGTCTTCGCACTTCATCCGTGATATCCATCTCAATCTCTGATGATCTTAAAAATTGATGATCCACTTTATGTTCTTTGATCAGTCTGATAAAATCTTTTGTTTCATAGATCATCGGATTATCTCTTTTGTCAAATTGTAATTCTTCTGTTTCTCCATTTCTATAGTAGATCGTGATCTTCTTGATGATCGGACATTGTTCAATGATCATACATCCATTTTCACCCTGAATCTGTGTTGGCAGTTTGGAATCTGTAATCTTGGAATATATGATCTCTGCCTGTTTATCACCATACGATGTGATCACACTTCCTGCACCATCCACTCCATTTTCAAGGAACAAACTGTCTGCGAGAATCTTTTCTGGTTTCCCAAATAAACTTGCAAGGAAATGGATACAGTAAGATCCAATATCCATCAGTGCTCCATTCGATAATTTGGGATTAAATGCGTTTTCAATGATCCCTTTTTTAAATTTGTCATATCTTGAAGAATACTGACAATACTGAATCGTTGCTCTTCTCACTGTTCCAATCTTATGAAGATTGTCCATCATCGCATGGAATCCTGGAGAATGTACATTCTTCATGGCTTCCATAAATACAACTCCTTGTTCTTTGGCTGCTTTGATCAGGATATCTAATTCCTCACGGTTGGAGCAAACAGGTTTCTCACAAAGCACATGCTTTCCGTAATTGATCATTGTGATCGAATGTGTATAATGCATATAAGTTGGACTCGCTACATAAACCGCATCAATCTCTGGATCTTTTGCCATCTCTTCGTAGTTATCATATACTTTTTCTACATTATATTTTGCTGCAAACTGCTTCCCTTTTTCTAAATTTCTTGAATATACAGCTGTTAATTGGATTTCATCTAATTCTAAAATTCCTTCCATCAGCCAGTCTGTAATAAAATTGGTTCCTATCGTTGCTAATCTGATCATTGATTCTCCTCCATCATATATCTTATATTTTATAATTGTGACAGTGTAATGTCAATGATCACGCCTACCGCATAATAATATACACACTATAGCAAAGATACATGCAGATCATTGCAATTCCTTCGGTTCTTGAAATCTTTTTTTTCGTTGCTCCAAAGATCCATACTACAACTGAAAATACGACTAAAACTATGATGTCGATCACATTTTCACCAATTAGCTGTAATGGACTGATCGCAGATGCGATTCCAAGTACCATAAGGATGTTAAAGATATTGGAACCGATCGCATTCCCGACCGCCATATCAACTTCATTTTTTCTTGCGGCTACGATGGATGTGACCAGTTCTGGAA
>JAHZAT010000101.1 GCA_019423795.1 Clostridiales bacterium | reverse complement strand
ATTCTTATTCAACGTCTGCTAATGCTGCAAGATTTTCTTCTCCTGTACGGATTTTAATAACTTTATCTACGTTGTATACAAAGATCTTACCATCTCCGATATGACCTGTGTAAAGAGCTTTCTTCGCAGCTTCAATGATGTTTTCTACTGGGATATTTCCTACGATAACTTCAACTTTAACTTTTGGAAGTAATGTTGCATCGACTTCAGCACCTCTGTAACGTTCTCCGGCACCTTTCTGGATACCGCAGCCCATAACCTGAGTGACTGTCATACCAGTTACACCAACATCGTTCATTGCTTTTCTTAACTTGTCGTATCTTGTTAATTTTGCGATAATAACAACTTTATACATTCCTGTAGGTACAAGATCTGGAGCTTTGCTGACCTGTACAGCTGCTGCTTTCTGTACTTTAGAAGCTCTTTCGTAATCTTCTTCTCCAAGAACAGTATTTGCATTTTCTTCCATGATCATTGTGTTAGAAATATCCATCATACTGAATCCAGCATATGCTGATGTTAAGCCATGTTCTGGTCCATCCAGACCGATGATTTCTTCTTCTTCTGTTACACGAAGACCAATCGTTGCTTTGATGATCGTAAATGTCAAACTGATCGTTACGGCTGTCCAAGCACAGACACATACGATACCGATGATCTGAATCTTTAATAATCCAAATCCACCACCATAGAAGAGTCCGTTTAATTCACTTCCTGGTGCAGTTTTTGTTGCAAATAATCCTGTTGCTAATGTTCCCCATAAACCGTTCATAAAATGAACTGCTACGGCTCCAACTGGGTCATCAATTCTTAATTTATAATCTAATAACCATACTCCAAAACAAACAAGTAATCCAGAAACTGCTCCGATCACAATTGCTCCAAAAGCATCTGTGACATCACATGGTGCTGTGATCGCTACAAGTCCTGCAAGAGATGCATTTAATGACATTGATACATCAGGTTTTCCATATTTTACCCATGTAAATACCATACAAACAACTGTTGCGACTGCTGGTGAAATTGTTGTTGTTACAAAGATAGATCCTAACTGTTCAACAGATGTTGCTGCTGCACCGTTGAATCCATACCAGCCAAGCCATAAGATAAATACTCCTAATGCTCCAAGTGGAATATTATGTCCTGGGAATGCATTTACTTTTGTAATATTTCCATCTTTATCTTTTGTGAATTTACCAATACGTGGTCCTAAGAATTTTGCTCCGATCAGTGCGGATAATCCCCCAACCATATGAATTGCACAAGATCCTGCGAAATCATGGAATCCCATCTGAGATAACCATCCACCACCCCAGATCCAATGTGCTTCAATTGGATAGATCAGTGCAGAGATTACTGCAGAATAAATACAGTAAGATAAGAATTTTGTTCTCTCTGCCATGGCTCCGGATACGATCGTTGCTGTTGTTGCACAGAATACTAAGTTGAATACAAAACTTGACCAATCAAAATTTGCATAAGATGTAAAAATGTCAAATCCAGGTTTTCCAATCAATCCGATCATATCTTCCCCGAGTAATAAACTGAAACCGATCAGAATAAATACACAAGTACCAATACAGAAGTCCATCAGGTTTTTCATGATAATATTTCCGGCATTCTTAGCTCTTGTAAATCCGGCTTCAACCATAGCGAATCCGGCCTGCATCCAGAATACCAATGCGGCTCCGATAAGGAACCAGACCCCAAAAATCTGGGTGTTCATTGCGTTCATAATTTCTTTTGTCATATCTTTGTCCTCCCATTTCGAAAGTTTCATCTTTTCATTCAGGAAGAAACGCGCGTGTCTGTACTCAATGAATTGATTGAAGGATTTTAGAAATCCTTCTTGATAAAAAGAAAAGGCGTTATGAAGAATGATCTGTGTCATCTCATAACGCCTTTGTTATGGTTGGAATTATAAACGCCTTATTTTTATTTGTCAATAACATTTTTAGCATTTTTTATGCAAAGAATGTATCTTTTTTAGCACAATCTTAACTATTTAATTCGTTCTCAAGCATACGGTATCCGACTCCGACTTCTGTAAAAACATACTTTGGAACTGCTGGATTTTTCTCAATCTTGCGGCGGATATTTGCCATATTTACTCGCAAAATCCTATTGTTCGTATCTGCATGAGGTCCCCAGATATCTTTGATGATAGACTCATATGTAATAACCTTTCCTGCATTCTCTGCAAGAAGAGATACCAGTTTATATTCAATCTGTGTAAGACGGATTTCTTCTTCTCCAAGAAAGACTCTTCGCTTATCAAAATCAATCTTTAACTGACCTGCATGATACATTGGTGTCTTCGTCTCTGCTCCCATTGGCTGTCTTCTATGTCTTAGGGCAGTACGGATTCTAGCAAGCAGTTCCTGATTGCCAAATGGTTTGGTGATATAGTCATCTGCTCCGGCATCCAGGGCTTTTACTTTCTCTGATTCTCTGTTCCTTGCAGAAATCACGATGATCGGAGTAACTGCCCATTTTCTGATCTCGGAGATCACATCGATTCCATCCATATCCGGTAGTCCAAGGTCTAATAAGATTACATCCGGACAGTATGATTCCGCACACTGGATCGCCTGATTTCCTGTAGTTGCTATGATTGGTTTGTAGCCATTGGTTTTTAAGATCGCTGATATAAAATTGCCGATGTTTTCTTCATCTTCAGCAATCAATACATTAAATTTTATCTCTGTCATAGTTCCTTTTCCTCCGTCAATTCTTTTTCATCCATTGGCAGACTAAAACTAAACTCTGCTCCATCCTCATAGTTTCTTGCATAGACATCACCTTGATGTGCCATAACGATTGATTTACAGATACTTAATCCGATACCCATGCCCTTACGGCTTTCATGGTCTAATGCACCTGCACAGCCGTCAAACAACTGGTCCAAGCGCTCTGGTGCGATACCATTTCCGTGATCACGGATATAGAATACAACTTTGTTACCTTCTTCTTTGATATCAAGTTCAATAGGTGCATCACTTCCGGAATGTACCCATGCATTTTCCAAAAGGTTCATAATTACCTGCTCGATCAAAGTCGGATCCATTGGAACCATTAAAAAATCTTCTGGAATCTTTACCTTTAATTCACTGTCTGGATATCGCTTCTGATAACGCTGGATCGCTTCTGCTACAACTTCTTCGAGAGGTTCCGGTACTTTCTTTACATGTGGCTGTGTGTCACTTCCATTGCTCTGGATCCTCGTGATACTAAGCAGGTTTTCCACCATGTTTAACAACCAGTTTGCATCTTCTTTGATTCCCATGACAAGCTGATCTTTTGCATCTTCATCCAGCTGGTCTTTGGCTTCTAAATATGTCGAACTTGCCCCGATCATTCCAGTCAGCGGAGTCCTAAGATCATGTGAGATCGCTCTTAATAAATTTGAGCGCATCTTCTCCTTTTCTTTCTCAATCTGAAGCTCATTGATCTGCTTGTTATATTCATTTAATTTTGCAAGTTCTTTCTCTCTCTTGACAGCTGCTTCTTTCTCTCGGTTTAAGCTTGTTGTTGTCATATTCGTGATGATTGCGATCACTAAAATTCCAAGAAATGTCATCGGATATCCGTCAATCATGAAATTAATCTTAAAGTATGGAAACGTAAATCTCCAATTAATAAAAATAACGCTTAACAGTGAAGAAACAATTCCCCATCCATATCCTTTTGTATATCTTGAGATAAAAAAAGTTGCCAATGTATAAATCATTGGCACATTAATGTTGTGAGCTGTCTGATAGAAAAAAATATGCGCAATGATGGTCGCAATGATCAGGATCGTGATCGAGATCAAAAAATCCTTCTCCCACTGCATCAAACCTTTTTCATTCTGCTCCATGTTTATTCTCCATTCGGCCGGATATTCACATCTATCTTACATTTTGAGACGTGATCAGAGTTCATACTCAGATCATAATCCACTTTAAGGTGCATCTGTTCTTCTTCTTCGATCCAGTCAATATTGCTTGTATTGACCCCCATCAAAAGACTTCCAAATGGTGTATCGTAGTAAGAGAGATTTTCTTTTCCCTCTTCAAAGACCATATGAGAAGACTGTCCTCCTTTTCTTGTAAGTTCCACACTCTTTGGTCCGATCTTTATGACATTTTTTACGATCTCGTTGTCTTCAGAAAGTTCATCGTATAAAATATAATGTTTTCCATTTCTCAGGTAATAGGCACCTGTCGTCATCATCTCAATCGGATCATTTGGATCTACATCCATCTGAAGTCCTGAAATATTAATTAATATATCTTTTGTCATCTTATCTTCACTTCCTAATAATTCTCAATATCTACCGGCTGTACCTGATCCACACGGCATGGAAGTACTTTGTCGGCAAATGATAAAAACTGATCCGCCATATCACTGACATAATATTCATACTTCGCAGTATGATCTTCTGATGCCGCCATATCTCTCTGTGCGAGCATCTGCTTTAAAGTCTTCGCAACTTCATAGGCAGGGTTTACAAGTGTGACCTTATCCCCTACAAATCGCTGGATCGGATTGATCAACAATGGATAATGCGTGCATCCAAGGATCAAAGAATCAATATCATACTGCTTAAATTCTCTTAAATATCTGGATACCATATCTTCTGTAATACGGTCATCGATCAGTCCTTCTTCTACTAGCGGAACAAACAATGGACATGCTTTTGTAACGACAGTTACAGATGGATCTAGTTTCCTTAAATATTGGCCATACTGTCCACTCTTGATCGTTGCATTTGTCCCAATGATCCCGATATTCTTATTCTTCGTCGCATTCATTGCTGCGATCGCACCTGGCTGTACCATACCGATGATCGGCACATTATAAAGTTCCTGTAAATCAGCTAAGGCGAGCGCACTCGCTGTATTACAGGCGATGACCACTGCTTTAACACCCTTACTCAACAGAAAATTGACGATCTGTCTGGAATAGCGCACGATCGTATCTTTGGACTTCGTTCCATAAGGTACACGTGCAGTATCCCCAAAATATATCATACTTTCTTCCGGGAGCTGGCGCATAATCTCTCTTGCAACAGTGAGCCCGCCAACTCCAGAATCAAACACCCCGATTGGTGCATTCATATCAAATTCCTCCTAACGATATCTTGTCATTGCCTGATCGATCAATGTATCAAGTAACTCAGGAATATCAAGTCCGCAGGCTTTCCATAACATTGGATACATACTGATCGATGTGAATCCTGGCAATGTGTTGATCTCGTTAAATACAACTCTTCCTGATTCTTCTAAGAAGAAGTCAACCCTTGATAATCCAAATCCGTCAACAGCTCTAAAGATTGCTTCTGCATCTTCTTTGATCTTGCGTTTAGATTCTTCTGGCATCTCTGGATCAACAACCGTTTTAGACTCTGCATTGTTGTATTTTGCATCAAAATCATAGAATGCCGCTTCTTCGGCCGCAAGGATCTCTCCAACACATGTACTCTTCACCTGTGTTCTGTCACCTAACACCGCACATTCCACTTCTCTTCCGACAATTGTTTCCTCACAAAGGATATTACGGTCATGTTTCACTGCTTCGTATAATGCCGCTTCCAATTCTTTTCTATTCTCTGCTTTGGAAACTCCCTTAGAAGATCCTGCGCAAGATGGTTTTACAAAGATCGGATATGGAATTTCCTTTTCCACACGATCCATTGCTTCTTCTAAATGTTCAAAATCGCTTTCTCTGACATGAACAAACTTTGCCTGATCGATTCCAATATGATCGACGATGATCTTTGTGTATACTTTATCCATTGAAACTGCTGATGCCAATACACCACATCCAACATATGGAATTTTAGACAATTCAAACAATCCCTGAACGGTTCCATCTTCACCATTCATCCCATGAAGAACTGGGAAGATCACATCAACTTTCTGAAGTTTATATGTACCTTCTGCAAGGATCACTAAAGAACGAGTTGTTGTATCAGGAGAAATAAATGCTTTCACTTCTCCTTCTCTCCAACTTCCATCTTCGATATCTTTAACACTATCTACTAATAACCATCTTCCTTCTTTTGTGATACCAACTAAGATCACATTATATTTTTCAGTGTCCATGTTCTTGATGACTGTTGTTGCTGACAGACATGAAACATCATGTTCAGAGGAATCTCCTCCAAAGATCACTACTACATTCTTTTTCATTGATTTAAACTCCTTTATCATCATAAAAAGTATTTCATCATTATCATTTGATTATAGCACAAATTTTTCAAAAATAAATCCTTCAAAATAAGGTTCATTCTCTTTATATGCTTTTTTATCACGAAATGTCCATCCGTAAATTGGAATCTTGTAAAATCTGCGGCAGATCTTGAGTGGAAGACAGTCTTTATATTTATAGTGATAGGCTATAAAATCTGGTTTTGTAATAAAATTTGTCAATAAATTCTTCACAATAAAATAACCGATTTTGCGAGTAAGCGTCCCTTCTTCTTTTTCTTTTAAAAACTGCTCACTTAACTGTCCTCGGATCACTTCTGGACGGTTTTTCTTAAACCAATACAGAGCATACGGATGAAAACATTCCATACAATATAATCCTTTATATTGATCTAAAGCTTTTGCAACTTTCTTGCATAATTTACGGTTGCATGTTTCCATTTTTAATTCTACTAATAATGGTACTTTGCCATCAACTTCTCTTAAAACTTCCACAAACCTTGGAATTCTTTCTCTCGTTCCCATCAATCGATATCTGCATAATTCACGATAAGTAAGATCTGTGATCTTTTTATTTACTCCACATGTTCTCTTAAGATCATAGTCATGGTGAACTACCATTACACCGTCTTTGGTCAGCTGAACATCTAATTCTATTCCATAGCCTGCTCCCTTTGCTTTCTTGAAAGCTGCCATGGAATTTTCTGGAATTTCTTCTTCTCCATGAAATCCTCTGTGTGCATAGTATTTTACATTTAATACCGGATGTTTTCTTTTCTTTCCCGGATCGATCATCTTGATGTATGCAAAGATTAAGACTGGTATCCATAACAGAATCATTTCACATCCCTCTTTTCTTCTGCCATCTGCATTAATGTTTCACGTTGATTTAACTGTGGATCTTCTAATACTTGATCTAACAGCCAAGATAAAATTTGACCGATTTCTTTTCCCTGTGGAACTCCCATATCCATCAAGTCTTTTCCATTGATCTTTAATTCTTTGATGGAAAGGCAGTTTTTCTCTTCGATGATTTCTTCGAATAATTTCTTTGTTTCTTGTAATACTTGTTCTTTCTTATCTCTCTGATAATCACTTTGTGCACTGATATCTGCTTTCTGAACCTCCATCAGTCTTGTAAACAATTCTGGGGTTAACTGGCTGACCCATCGTCTGACTGTTTTCTTATTGACTTCTTCTATTGAAGCAAATCTTCGGTCATGCCATCTGACAAGAGTTGTTACCTGCTTGATCGTCTGGTTGTCAAACTTTAATCTTCGGAGAATCTTCCTTGCCATCTCTTCTCCGATCACCGGATGCATTTTAAAATGATCTTTATCTGGACCTTCAACTCTCGCTGTTGGTTTTCCCACATCATGAAGCAGCATTGTCCACCGGTAAATATGTTCTGCTTCGATCTGTTTCATTGCTTCGATCGTATGGATTCCGACATTATATTTGTGATGCGGATTATTCTGCGGTGTTTCCATCATAATATCAAATTCTGGAAAAATGATCTTCGTCACACCTAGTTTATATGCATTGACCAATACTTCTGGATGTGCCGATGTGATCAGTTTCTCAAGTTCTACCTGAATTCGCTCAGCACTGATATCTTTTAGAAATTTTGCCTGATTTTTAATTGCTTCTTCGGTTTTTTCTTCGATTTGAAATCCTAATTGAGCCTGAAATCTTAGAGCTCTTAAAATTCTCAATGCATCTTCATCAAATCGTTTCTTTGCTTCCCCGACACAGCGGATCGTTTGATTTTTAAGGTCTGTCATACCATCATACATGTCAATGATCCCCTCACTGTCATTATACGCCATCGCATTGATCGTAAAATCTCTTCGTAATAGATCTTCTCTTAATGACTTTGTAAAATGCACTTCATTGGGACGTCTATGATCTTCGTATTTACCATCGACACGATAGGTTGTTACTTCGTATGGTTCATGATTCATAAGAACCGTGACTGTTCCATGTTCGATTCCTGTATCTACCGTATGATCGAAGATTTCTTTAACTTCCTGAGGTGAAGCTGATGTTGTGATATCCCAGTCACCCGGAGTTCTTCCTAGTATGGAATCTCTGACGCAGCCCCCAACGATATATGCCTCAAATCCATGTTGTTCTAATTTCTGTATTACCTTTGCTGCCTGTGCGGGCATCTTGATCTTCATCCTATCACCTCTCCTTTTCTTTGTTCTTATATCTGCTTCTCATATTTATTTACTATTCTTACAAATGTATCTCGCAAACGGAAGAATTGCCGGAAATGTATCTTCATAATCCCCGGCAATTGTTATCATTATACTCTTAGTAAGCTTTTCCAAAGTAAACCATCTTCTTCGCAGGTTTTCCACAGTGAACGCATACGTCACTTAAATGTTCCTGTTCAAATGGCATACATCTTGTTGTAGCTGTTGTCTCGTCTTTGATCGCTTCTTCACATTCTGTTTCTCCACACCACATTGCTTTTACGAAACCATCCTGTTTCTCAATGTGAGCTTTGAATTCATCCCAATTCCTAGCTTCTACGGTATGTTCAGCTAAATGTTTCTTCGCTCTCTCAAGCATATCGCTCTGCATCTGTTCTAATACTTCACCAAGTTTTGTCTCGATCTCATCTAAAGATACGATGATCTTCTCTCTTGTATCACGGCGAACGATCACTGCCTGATTCTTCTCAATATCTTTTGGTCCGATCTCAATTCTTGTAGGAATTCCGCGTACTTCCTGTTCACTGAATTTCCATCCTGGGCTCTTATCAGAATCATCGACTTTCACTTTGTAAGAAGAAGCAAGTTTCTTTCTGATCTCTTCTGCTTTCTCAAGCACTCCTTCTTTCTTCTGCATGATCGGTACGATCATTGTCTGTACTGGTGCGATTCTTGGTGGTAATACAAGACCTGAATCATCTCCATGAACCATGATGATCGCTCCGATGATACGTGTAGACATTCCCCATGATGTCTGGTGTACATACTGGAGTTTATTGTCTTTATCTGTATATTGGATACCAAATGCTTTCGCAAATCCATCACCAAAGTTATGGCTTGTTCCAGACTGTAATGCTTTTCCATCGTGCATTAATGCTTCAATCGTATATGTGGAATGTGCACCTGCGAATTTCTCTTTCTCTGTCTTCTGTCCTTTTACAACTGGAATTGCCAGATACTGCTCACAGAAATCTGCATACATATTTAACATCTGTACCGTTCTTGCTTCAGCTTCTTCTTCTGTCGCATGTGCTGTATGTCCTTCCTGCCAGAAGAACTCTGAAGTTCTTAAAAATGGTCTTGTTGTTTTTTCCCAACGTACAACAGATACCCACTGATTATATAATTTAGGTAAATCTCTGTGAGACTGGATGATCTTTGAATAGAAATCACAGAATAATGTCTCAGATGTAGGTCTTACACAAAGACGTTCCTGTAATTCTTTATCTCCACCATGAGTTACCCATGCAACTTCTGGTGCAAATCCTTCGACATGGTCTTCTTCTTTCTTTAAAAGGCTTTCTGGAATAAACATTGGCATTGCAACATTTTCCACACCTGTTTCTTTAAATTTGGCATCTAATACTTTCTGGATATTCTCCCAGATCGCATATCCGTTTGGACGTAAGATCATACATCCACGAACGCTTGAATAATCTGCTAATTCTGCTTTCTTAACAACATCTGTATACCACTGTGCAAAATCGTCTTCCATTGCAGTGATCGCTTCTACTAATTTCTTATCTTTTGCCATTGCAAAATGTCTCCTTTTCTATGGTTATATACACAGTTTTTGTGTACAATGATACTAAGAATAATATTACTGTAAAATGTCGGATTTTTCAAGGGGTGACGTTTTATTTAACTACACAAAAAGGAGTTTTTTATGGCAAATGAAAACAAGATGGGTTATCTTCCCATCAAAAAGCTGATATTGCAGATGTCCCTTCCTCCGATGTGCTCCATGTTTCTGCAATATTCTTACAACCTTGTTGACAGCATGTTCGTGGCTAATATCAATGAAAATGCACTTGCGGCAGTTTCTCTTTCCTTCCCGATCACAACCCTTATG
This sequence comes from Clostridiales bacterium, assembly GCA_019423795.1. GTDB lineage: Bacteria > Bacillota > Clostridia > Lachnospirales > Lachnospiraceae > Anaerostipes. The sequence goes on along the minus strand of JAHZAT010000101.1, from coordinate 9,330 downwards.
ATCTCCCTGTCCATCTGGATTGGGGTCGGTATCAACGTTTTGATCGCAGGTTATCTTGGAGAAAAAGAACAAGACCTTGCTGACTGTGCAACAACACTTGGATTGCTGGTAGCCTTGATCGTCGGTATCTGTATCAATATCCTTGCACTATTGATCATGAAGCCGTACTTTTCAGCATTCACAAACAATCCAGCTATTTTTGACTATGCGATGCAGTATATGTCCGTCTGTACTTTTATGCAGGTTCCAAACATGGTACATATCGCCATCCAAAAGGTCTTTCAGGGTACTGGAAATATGATCACTCCTATGTGGTTTCAGATCGCAGGAGTTATCTTTAACTTTGTTTTCGATCCATTACTAATCTTTGGAATCGGACCATTCCCTAAGATGGGAATCCGTGGTGCTGCACTGGCTACTGTCCTTGGATATGCTTTATCTATGGTGATTGCTTTTCTTCTGCTTGTTTTTACAAAACAGAAAGTTCGTATCAAGATCAAAGGATTCCATGTTGATTCTCATATGTTAAAGAATCTGTTTTCCTATGGATTTCCTTCATTTGTTATGAATGCTCTTGGATCTTTTATGCTGACATTTACCAATCTGTTTTTAACAGCTTATTCAGATACTGTTGTTGCCTTTTTTGGCGCCTATTTCAAAGTACAACAGATGATCTTCATGACAGTAAATGGCTTGATCCAAGGATGTTTGCCTGTCATGAGATTCAACTACAGTGCCAAACAGCCAGAACGTTTAAAAGAAGCTTTTCATTTTGGCACACATGCGGCAACTGTTATGATGATCGGTGGAACATGCCTGCTTCTGTTTTTACCAAAACAGATTTTGTTCCTGTTTGCAGCTTCTGAATCAATGATCAAAATCGGAGTTCCAGCCATGCGGATCCTGTCGATCGGTTTAGTTTTCTGTGGATTTTCTATTATGATCGCTACTTATCAGCAGGCAATTGAGAAGATCCAATCTAGTATGTTGATCCACATCTTACGGCAGGGAATTTTATTGGTGCCTTTGATGTGGCTGTTTAATCATATGTTTGGGATAAATGGGATTTGGATCTCATTTCCTGTAACAGAAATTTTAGTGTTTATTGTGGCTGTTTTATTACAAACTGTTATTTCAAAACCATAATAGAAATTTTTAATTTCTTATATTGAAAAACTCACTCCTTTAAAAAATACTGACTCACCGGCCTAGCCGATGGTCTATTCGTTCATCAAAGTTCCGTTTCTCTTCTGAGTAACAGAACTTTGATGAACAGGCTTAAAGCCTAACAAACTAGTGCTAAACCATAGATTAAAATCTATGGTTTAGCACTAGTTTGTTAATTCAACTCCTAAAAACAGATATTATTACTGTAAAATGTAAGATTTTTCAAAGATATTGCATTGTAAAAATGCCATCACATCTGTGATTTATCTCTTCACAGATGTGACAACTACTGATTTTTATTATTTTAATAATTCTGTGATCTGGTATGTTGCTTCATTTACTGTATTAATTTCTGCTTCTTTTGATCGTGATGCGATATGAGCTGTCTGGATGAAATTATCCATTTTCAGTAATTCCTGCACCCAGTCTTCTCCCTGTGGAGGTTCGCTTGTAAATACATCAGATGCACTTGAATGAATCTTATGTTCTTTTAACGCTTCATACAAAGCTTTCTCATCAACAATTCCTCCTCGTGCCGCATTTATTAAAATCGCATTTGGTTTCATTTTATCAAATTCTTTCGTAGAAATCATATTTTTTGTTTCATCTGTCAATGGCACGTGCAATGTGATAAAATCACATTCTTTTAAAATCTGATCCATAGTCGTCTGCACTGCACTATATTCTTCCAGTACATTCTGCGGAATATCAAAAACATCATATACAAGAATTTCCATACCGATTCCTTCTGCCATTCTTGCAACATTTTTTCCGATATTTCCAAATCCTGCGATTCCAAGTTTTTTTCCTTTTAATTCAAAACCAGTAGGTTTTATCCAACCACCATTTTTGACAGTGATCGCATTGGCTACAAGATCTCTTGCACACGCAAACATCATTCCTACGGTAAGTTCTGCAACCGCATTTGAATTAGTTCCAAGACATCTTCCTACTTTAATTCTAAGTTCTTCGCAGACTTTCAAGTCAATGTTGTCTGTTCCAACACCAAATTTCACGATTGCTTTTAAATTTTTGCACTGTCTTAATAAGTCTTCATCCAGTTCATCCACACCAACGATGATTCCTGTTGCTTCTTTTGCTTTTTCCATAAAAACTTCTCTTGGCACTGGTTTCCCTGTGTCGTTGATGTCCATCTCATATCCAAGTGCTTCAAGCTTTTTTGCTGCCTCCTGTCCATATTTAGCATATCCTCTTGGTGTTACTAAAATTGTACTCATTTATGATCTCACCCTTCTCTCACTTCTAACACAATTTCACGTAATCTCTTAGCATTTGCTGCAATTTCCTCTGTTGTTCCTTTTGTTAAAAGTCCTCCAAGCCCTACACAATCAACTCCATTTTTAAACCATGTTGCCAAATTATCAAAATTTGCTCCTCCTGATGCCATAATAGGTACCTGTGGGCATGGAACTTTGATAACTTTTGCAAGGTCTGGTCCATAATAATTAGAAATTGGGAAGGCTTTGATAAATGAAGCACCTGCTTTTAATGCTGTTAACATTTCTGTATAGCTTGTACATCCTGGAGCATATGGAATCTGATACAGATTACACATTTCCTGAACGTCCTCATCATAACATGGTGCGATAATAAACTGTGCCCCATTCATGATCGCAAGTCTTGCTGTTGTTCCATCTAAAACAGTTCCTGCTCCAACAATCAGCTGATCTCCAAATTTTTCTTTTAATGCTGCAATGACTGTTCCTGCATTATTATTTGTATAACTGATCTCTAATGCTCCAACGCCCCCGTCAAGGCATCCCTGAGCGATCTCATATCCTCGCTCGATCGTTTCAACACGTACTACTGCTAATAATCCAATGTCCTTTAATTTAAGAATTACTTCTTCCTTTGTCATTTTTATCTCCTTTATTCTACTATATATCCTTTGATGTAATAAATTGCTTTTTCGCTAATCCTGTTCTATAAAAACTTTCTTTCAGATGAGTTCCTCCTGTATAATTATCAATCAGATGATCACCGATCAATACCGGATGTACATAAACTTCCACATTTTTTTCACGGATCAGTTTAGGGCTTCGTTTTTTCATATTCTTATCGTATGTTGCCACACTGCTTGAATAATTGACATGCCGAAGTCCTGTTTTATCCATCGTTTCGATCCAGTACTTTCCGTATTTTTTTCGGAACCATGTGCCATTGAAATAACTGTTTCCGATATATCTCACGGATTCAAACCGATATTTTTTTAATAATGGGATCAGAGCAAATAAAACTGGGATATCATAAAATGCACAATGATGTGAATCGATATTCATTAACGAAAAACCAGCTTTTTTGTATTTCTGGATCTGTGCCTCCAGTTCTTCTCCAATCTCGTCTTTATAAAATGGAAGATGGCTGTAGATGATCCCCGGTCTGTAATCAAACATATCAGACCGGGCATATTTCTTAAGTTTTTTTATTCCACCAGTTAATGGTGTTCCATCAAATAAATTAATATGAAGACCAACTTTATCCATAAATCCATGTTTTTGTGCAATTTCTACTGCTTCATCAAAATAATTTGTGTTTGCAACAACTGATGTCTGTGAACAATATCCTTCCTGCATCGCTTTTTCTATTCCAAGATTTGCCTCATGCGTCATTCCAAAGTCATCTGCATTTAAAATGATTTTCATATCTTCACCTTCTTTTTAGAAGAATCCAATTAATGTTCCTACAGCTCCGATTGCGATCAGAATTAATAAAATAACATTTACATTTACTTTTTTCTTTAATAAAAATACAGTTAATAATGTAATTGTTAATGGCAGGATTCCTTTAAAAATGCTGTCTAATACTGCTGTCTGTACATCTAATGTTCCTGTACTTAAGTGTAATTTTAAACCAGACTGGATCGTTACATAAGAAGCTGTTAATCCACCAAGTACTGTTGCTCCTACAACTGTTGCTTTTTCTGTTACTCTGTTTAATAATCCACTTCCGATGATCTTTCCGATTCCTTCACGTCCCATGTAGTAACCTTTTGTATAAGAAACATAACCTAATCCAAATAAGACGATTCCGATTGTCAGAAGGTAAATAAGTGGTCCCATAAAGTTTCCAACTTTAGCCATTCCAAGAATAATTCCTAAAGCAATTGGTGATAATGTACCTTGCCAGATCGTATCTCCGATACCAGCTAATGGTCCCATTAATCCTGTTTTGATACTTGAGATCATTTCAGGGTCTACATCTTCTCCATTTGCTTTCTGCTCTTCTAATGCTAATGTGATACCTAAGATGCAACCACCAACGTTTGGTTCTGTATTGAAGAATTCCATATGACGTTCGCATGCTTCTCTTAATTCCTGTGTATCTTTTCCATATAACTTTTCCAAACTTGGGGCGATCGCATGTAACACACCGGATGCCTGCATTCTTTCATAGTTATATGTTGAATGACTGAAAAATGTCCAAATCAAATAGGACTTGATAATATCTTTTTTACTTAATTTCTTTTGTACTGTTTCTCCCATAACATCCTCCTATACTGCCTGAACATTGTCATCTTTCTGTAACAGCGCTAAAATCACTGCAAGTACACCAATTACTACCATTGGCAGGTTCAAATAAATTGATAAGATAAATCCTAATAACATATATAAATATGCTTTTGCACCTGTATTTGATAAGATTGCTTTAAAATTCATCGCAATTCCAAGTGCTGGCAGGATTGTTCCGATCGTACTTAATACATCGATCACTGGTGTTCCCTGTAATGCATTTAACATATTTGTCACTGCACCGGATCCACTGAACACAACGATTGCTACTGGAATTGTGTAGATGATGCATTTAAAAATCTGTGATGGCACAATATTATAGAAAATGATCTTTTTGATATCTCCTGATGCTGCTACTTTATCCATTCTATGTACAATAAAAATATCTCCTGTCATGTATACCATCCAAAGTAAATTTCCAAGAAGAGAAATTGGTACGGCTAATGTTACCGCGACTCCGGCAGATGTATTTGAAATGATTGCTAATGCTGTTCCAACTGTTCCTGCAAGACCTTCATCCATTGTCTGTGCACCACCAGCTGTGATCTGTGCCAAATAAGTTACGTTGATCGCAGCACCTACGATACACCCTTTGACTGGATCTCCTAAGATTAGACCGACCATGATACCTGAGATCAAAGGTCTTCTTAATGCCCAGCTCATATTAACTGTTAACCATGGTGTTCCATTTGCTCCTAAATAATAAATCAGACCAATTAATAATGCCTGTACAATTGTTACTTCCATATATAACCTCTCTTTCTATAATGCTTTCTCAAGTTCAACTTTTTCCATATTCGGAACTACCTGAATATAGACATGTACATTCTGTGCCATGATCTTTTTGAATAATTCTCTTTCTGAATCACTGGCTGAAATATTTTTGTATAATTTGCTTCGTTCCTGTTTTGATCCCATACCTCCTAAATTAATTTCTGTTATATCGACACCTTTTTCAATCAGACTTTCATATGCCTCTGGTCCTTTAGCCAGCACAATAAATTTCTTATCTTCATTATCTTTTTCTTTCTTTAGATAATCTGCTGCTTTTTCAAGTGTCATTGCTTCTGCTTTTAAATGTTTTGGTACCGCTCCTGTGATTACTGCACTTAAAAATGGATCATTTGCTACTTTATCATCTGCGATGACGATTTCATTTCCTCCTGTATACTGAACCCATGCCGTCATAACCTGTCCATGGATCAATCGGTCATCAATTCTTGCTAATACAATATTACTCATATTCTCTTCTTCCTTTCTTTAATCTGTTTTCTTTTTATAGCTCATTTTTTTATAGTTCAAATGCAAGTTTTGCAATTCCCTGGCTTGCGATCTCTACAAGATCATCCGCAAGTTCTGTGACTTCCATTGTGTCTCTTTTAAATACTGCTTCTATTACCATCGGTAAATTAACACCAGAAACACTCACAATTTTTTTATTTTTGCAATGATTCATTGCCTGTGCTGTTGCATTATAAGGACTTGCGCCAAGCAGATCTGTAAGAAATAAAACATCATTCTCTGTTCTCTGTGCCAGCTCCTTTACATTTTCAATAAATGTATCAATGCTGTCTTCATGTCGAAGTCCGATACACTCTAAATTCTCCTGCTCACCAACAACAAGACTGACTGCATCTTTTAGTCCTTCTGCAAGATTTCCATGTGTTGCAATAATGATATCGATCATGGAAACAACCCTCCTTTTGTAATTTTTAAATAAGTTTTTTTGCTTCTTGTAATGTGTTTTACAAGCTGCTGTTTTGTATGACGTCTACATCACTTGAGCTCATCCTACCTCAGTGCAAGTTCTTTTGCAAATTTATGGTATACACTCTATTTTTTATTTTTATTACACTGTTTTTTTATATAAATTGGTAATTTTACATTGTTTTTTATTAGTGTGCAGTATTCGTGTACATTATATTTTTATTTTTTGTCATTTTAGTGTATAATATTTTTAAGCATATCGCACCAAAAAGAAACAACGGAGGTTTGAAATGTCTACTAATAAAGATAAAATCGTACAGTTCATCAAAGATGAGACTTCAAAGTGTATACAAAATAATTCTTATACCTTTGAAAAATGTAATGCACTCATCATATCCATGGAGCTTTTTCTTGACCGTTCTAATGTATCAAGAACCTTAAACGAATTGCACCGTACCGGAATACTAATCAAAAAAAACGGACGCCCTACGAGTTATATCTCGAAAGACGTCCTTCATAATAAATTTCCATTTGCATCTTTTCCTGATGTTCTTTTAAAGAATGCAAAAATCGAAGACTATATCAGTCAACCCTCAAATCCGACTCAGCAAAGTGCCACAAAATCTTTTTCGATCATCGGTAGTCAAAAAGGTGGCTCTTTATATAATCTGATGAATCAGACACTTCCTGTTTTATACCTTCCAAAGAATTTTTTTAAAATCATCATTTTGAAAGGTTCTTTTGGCACTGGTAAAAAATATTTTCTAAGGCAAATGTTAGATCGTGCAAAACAGATGAATCTCATTCCTCAAAAATCCGATATCTACTTTTTGGAATTTCCTGAAATCATTCCTGATTTCTATCATTTGACCCAAAAACTTGATACCCTAGATCATTGTTACATTTTAAATATTGTGCTTTCTTCTACTCATTTTCAGCAAGAAGAACTTTCTTCCTTTGTAAATTTATTAGCAACTTATTATGAAAACAAAGTAGAAATACCTTTGATTGCTTTAACTGTATCTGAAAAATTTGATTCCTCCATTTTGCAGACACTTAGCCCTGTGATCTTGAATTTTCCATCCCTTGATGAAAGGTCTGAAATAGAAGTTCTGCAATTGACCCTGTCCATGATTCAACAGGAATCTATCCGCCTTGCAAAAAATATTTCGATCTCTGTTGAATTTTTACGGACACTTTCTGCAAATATTCATAACTGCCACCAAATGGAACAGGAAATTTTATTTGCCGTCAGCAAAAGTTTGTTTTCATCTTATACAAAAGGAGAAGTAAACACCCTATATCTCGAACCTGGATTTTTATCTGAATCTTGTAACGTTGACCAGAAAATTTCCAGTTCCTATGTATTGCAGCATTTTCCAGATACGATCACATTAAATTATCAACAGCCTTACGATTTTGCGAATGATTTTTCAACACTTTCATTCAATTCATCTGCAGAAAATGAGTCTAATTATGAATTATCCGATTACTTTACACGTAATTTTACCTTATGCAATGAAGCTGACTTAAAAGATGTTACAGGTTCTTATTCTGAAGACTGGCTTCTATCAAGCATCCGCCAACTTTTTACAAAGTCTGTTTATTGTGTCGATCCTGCTTTGACAGATAATTTATGTCTGCATATTTCTTCTGTTTTTAATGGCAGTTTTAATATCAAAAAAATGACGCTACCAGAAGTAACTTATACGATTCCGCTCGTTCAAAAACTGCTGGCTCTGGCAAATGAAAATCATTTAACAATTTCCAAAACACAGGAAAAATATTTATCGATTCTTCTGCATTATTGTGAAAATCTATTGAATGACTTTCATATCCCGATCATTATTGCCTCACGCCATCAGATAATCATAAATAATTACAGCAATATTTTTAACCTTCATTATAACCGCCGCCTGATATATTCGTTTGCAATACCTGAAACATCTAATGAAAAGGAATCTTCTTATTTATCACGTTTATATCAGCTCGCCTTAAAGATCAATCGTGGACAGGGAGTTCTGATCTTATCTGATGATGATCTAAAAAGCCAGATTTCCAGCTACTTTTTCCCAAAAACCAAGCTGGTTTCTTACTGTATTCCTCTTCATTCATTTTTAATCCTGCGTGCGATCATTGATTTAATATCAAATGAAAAAGCAACGGTATTTTCTATTATTCCGAACCTTTTGATCAAACAACAGGATACTTTTTCTGTTTTAAAAGATACTACTTTGAAGAGTTATACTTTACGGTCTGCCGATGAAAATCTATTATTTGTCCGCAAACTGATGCCGGGACTGGATTCCGTTCATATCAATGAATATTTCTATTCTGCATTAAAACAAATATTGAATGAGCTTGAAATTGAGATGACAAACAGCCGAATCCTGAATTTCTTATTTCATGGAAATTGCCTGCTCTTTCAGAGAAAATATCGAATGAATTTTTATGATAATATTGCTGATATTCATTTGAATATCGATCCTGATCTTTTTGATCTTTTGAAAAATTGTATTGAACATATTCCTGAACTGGCAAAATATGAATTTACAGAAAAAGAATTTTATGTTTTATATCAGGCTCTTGTATATGGTGGATTTTAAAGTCTTATAACGAAAAAAGAACTTTGTTTTTGTAAAGTTCTTTTTTCGTTAATTATATTTTACTGGAAATGCTGCACCAACATATTCCATACAATTTTCTTTCACTCTCTTAATATTTGCATGTTCCCCCACAAACACGATAGTTTTTATTCTTCGATGGAAATTTTACAACTCTCATGTTCATTGTCAAACCATCCATCACAAGCTTTTGTCCGTCGCTTCCTACCTGTGGCAGGATAATCCTGCTCGAAGAGCTTTTATACTTTATCACATTTTTAAATATTACAGTAAAGATTTATACAATCCAATAATATCCTCAA
>JAHZAT010000100.1 GCA_019423795.1 Clostridiales bacterium | reverse complement strand
ACATTACAAAAATGGCAGAAGAGAATATTAATGAAGATGATAAACTGTTCGTGATCGGATATATGGGACGTAATTATTTCGGACGAAGAAATGCAGCCCAGATGGACGAGGATTTCTTCTATACAACACAAGATCCTACGATCTACAGAGCAAGAAGAATTGCAGAAAAAATGATCGAGGAATATGTATCAGGAGAACTTGACGAAGTCTATATTATTTATACTAAGATGATCACATCCATTACCTCAGAACCAAAGATGATCCGTGTGTTACCATTAAACCCAGATCAGTATGAGTTTGCAGGAAAAGGAAAGAGATCACATATGACAGAATTTCAGCCATCCGTAAAGGCGGTGCTTGACCGCCTGGCACCAAACTATATCAAAGGACTTGTCTATGGTGCGATGGTAGAATCATTTTCCAGTGAATTAAACGCCAGAATGATGGCGATGGAAGGTGCAAGCAAGAGTGCGAGAGAAATGATAAGATCACTGGGACTTATGTATAACCGAGCTCGTCAGGCAGCGATCACTCAGGAGATCACAGAGGTATGTGCCGGAGCCAAATCATTAAAGAAAGAGTAACAGTGAAGGAAGGGAAATAAAATGGAAAAAGGAAAAATCGTACAGATTCTTGGTCCAGTAATCGACGTAGAATTTGAAACTGAACAGCTCCCTTTGATTCATGACGCCTTGACCGTTGTTAATAAAGGAAAAGAAGTTGTTATGGAAGTAGAACAGCATATGGGTAATCGTACTGTACGCTGTATCTTATTAGCAGCCAGTGAAGGACTTCACAAAGGAATGGAAGTCACAGCAACTGGTGGACCAATCAAAGTTCCAGTTGGAAAACAGACATTAGGACGTATGTTTAACGTACTTGGAGAAGCAATTGATAAAGGAGAACCTGTAGAATCAGAAGAAAAATGGGCGATCCATCGTGAACCACCTAAATTTGAAGACCAGAGCCCTGTTGTAGAAATGTTTGAGACAGGTATTAAAGTCATCGACCTTTTAGCTCCATATGCAAAAGGTGGTAAGATCGGTCTGTTTGGTGGTGCTGGAGTTGGTAAGACAGTCTTAATTCAGGAACTGATTCATAATATCGCAACAGAACATGGTGGATATTCCATCTTCACAGGTGTAGGAGAACGTTCAAGAGAAGGAAATGACCTCTGGAATGAAATGACAGAATCCGGAGTTATCAAAAATACAGCCTTAGTGTTTGGACAGATGAACGAGCCACCTGGATCTCGTATGAGAGTTGCCCAGACAGGACTTACCATGGCAGAATATTTCCGTGATCAGGAAAAACAGAACGTGTTATTATTCATCGATAACATTTTCCGTTATGTACAGGCAGGATCAGAGGTATCAGCGCTGTTAGGACGTATGCCATCAGCCGTAGGTTATCAGCCAACACTGGCAAATGAAGTTGGTGCTCTACAGGAACGTATCACATCTACAAAGAATGGGTCTATCACATCTGTACAGGCAGTTTATGTGCCAGCTGATGACTTAACTGACCCAGCGCCAGCAACAACATTTGCCCATCTGGATGCAACAACTGTATTATCAAGAGCGATTTCTGAACAGGGTATCTATCCAGCCGTAGACCCACTGGAATCAAGCTCTCGTATCTTAGAGCCAGACATCGTTGGAGAAGAACACTATGAAGTAGCAAGACGTGTAGAAGAAGCACTTCAGAGATACAAAGAATTACAGGATATCATCGCAATCCTTGGTATGGAAGAATTAGACGAAGAAGACAAGATTACAGTATATCGTGCAAGAAAGATTCAGAAATTCTTATCACAGCCATTTAGTGTAGCAGAAACATTTACAGGAATTCCTGGTAAATACGTTCCTGTCAAAGAAACGATCCGAGGATTTAAGGCAATCCTTGATGGAGAAATGGATGAATATCCAGAACAGGCCTTCTTAATGGTCGGAACAATTGATGATGTAAAGGAAAAGGCAAAAGAGGTGATGTAAATGGCAGAAACCTTTTATTTTGAGATCATTGCCAGTGACAAAAAGTTCTACAGCGGAGCTTGTGAACATGTCATTTTCCCAGCAGTGGACGGACTTTACGGTGTATTAGCAAATCATGAAGATACAGTAACAGCCGTTGTTGCAGGAGAGCTTCGTTTTAAAGTTGATGGGGAATGGAAAGTTTGTATTGTTGGTGAAGGATTCGCAGATGTCACCAGAGATTTCGTAGTCATCGTGGTAGATACGGTGGAACGCCCAGAAGACATCGACATCATCCGTGCAAGAGAGGCCAAAACAAGAGCAGAAGAACGACTCAAACAGAAACAAAGCCGTTTGCAGTACTATCATACACAGGCAGCATTGTCACGTGCTATGGCACGACTGAAAGTTACATCAAAATATGTGAAAAAATAGAGTCTGAGAAGACAAATATAGCTAAATGAGAAAAAAGATCAACTATCCAGTAAGTGGAAAGTTGGTCTTTTTTTTGTACAATCTGCATAAAAAATATCAAGAATACTGCTTGACTCTGCACTGAAAGGATAGACTACACTACAAATATACGAGGTAGAAAATAAAATGTGCAATATGCAGAAAGGATGAAACTATGAATTTTGAATTAACTCCACAGCAGAAGGCAGTTCAGCAGAGTGCAAGACAGTTTGCTCAGACTGTATTACAGGAAACAGTTCTTGAAGATGATGCAGCAGGACGTTTCCCAGAAGAAGCATATAAGAAAATGGGAGAAATGGGATTTGTCGGGCTTCCATTTCCAAAAGAATATGGTGGTCAGGGAGGAGATTATTTATCCTATGTATTAGCATTAGAAGAAATCTCCAAGATCAATTCATCTGTAGGAATTGCTTATTCTGTATGTACTTCATTATACTCTGGTGCTCTGATCAATGATGGAAATGAAGAACAGAAGAAAAAATATCTGCCAGAAGTTCTGTCTGGAAAGAAAATGGGATCATTTTGTTTAACAGAACCAGATGCAGGTTCTGATGCAGCAGGATGTAAAACAACAGCGATCTGGAATGGAAAAGAATATATCCTGAATGGATTAAAATGCTTCATTACAAATGGACCATTAGCAGATTACTATATGGTAGTTGCTCTTACGAATCCAGAATTAAAGACAAAAGGATTAACAGCATTCATCGTAGAACGTGAATGGGAGGGTGTATCCATTGGTAAGATCGAAGATAAGTGCGGAATCAGATGTGCACAGGTATCTGAGGTCATCTTTGATAATGTAAGAGTTCCAAAAGAGAATATGCTCGGAGAAGAAGGAAAAGGATTTGCTGTTGCAATGAAAGACCTGGATGGAGGACGTATTGGTGTTGCAGCCCAGGGACTTGGAATTGCCAAAGGAGCTTACGACATCGCATTTAATTATTTAAAAGAGAGAGAACAGTTCGGAAAACCATTATACAAGAATCAGTATTTAGCATTTAAGATGGCTGAGTTAGAGACAGAGATCGAGATGGCTCAGTATATGTTATACAAAGCAGCAACAGATAAGCAGGAAGGCAAAAGCTACAGTGTACCAGCGGCTAAAGCGAAGATGGTTTGTACAGATGCAGCAATGCATGTAGCCACAGAAGCTGTACAGATGCTGGGTGGAAATGGATATATGAAAGAATATCATGTAGAAAGAATGCTGCGTGATGCTAAGATCACACAGATCTACGAAGGAACAAATGAAATTCAGAAACTTGTCATCAGCGGAAATATGTTTCGTAAATAAGAACAAATAGGAGGTGTCGAAATGAAAAAAGCATTGGAAGGAATTAAGGTAGTTGATCTTACTTCAGCTTTAAGTGGACCGTTTTGCACGATGATGTTAGCTGATTATGGAGCGGACGTATTAAAAATCGAGCCTCTACACGGAGATCAGTGCAGAACATGGGGTCCAATTGATGAAAAGAGCGGAGAGAGCGGATTTTACTGTTATGTAAACAGAAATAAAAAGGGTGCAACATTAAACCTGAAATCTGAAAAAGGAAAGCAGATGTTTTATGATCTGGTAAAGGATGCAGATATTCTTGTTGAGAATTATCGTGGCGGGGTTACAAAGAAGCTGGGGATTGATTATGAGACGGTAAAGAAGATCAATCCATCCATTATCTATGCATCCTGTTCCGGATTTGGACAGTATGGGCCATTGACACACAGAGCCTGCTATGATATCGTGGCGCAGGCAATGGGCGGAATGGTGAATCTGACTGGTTTTAAAGATACAGATCCAGTCAAAGTTGGTCCATCTGTCGCAGACCATGTATCAGGGATTTATTTAACAGTTGGTGTATTGGCAGCCCTTCATCATCGTGATATGACCGGAGAAGGGCAGCAGGTTGACGTATCTATGTTTGATACAATATTCAGTCTTCTTGAAAATGCCTTAGTGAATTATACAATGGCAGGGGAGATATCGCAGAGAAATGGAAACATAGACCCATCCATTGCTCCATTTGATATTTTCCCTTGTAAGGACGGATTTACAGCACTCGGGGTAGGAAATGACAGATTATTTGATACATTCTGTCATACGATCGGACATGAAGAGCTGCTTGGTGATCCAAGATACGAAACCAATGATCTAAGGTGTAAGAACTACCTGCCGGAACTGCAGGAACTGATCCGTGGATGGTGTATGGAACATACAAAGAAAGAGATTGAATATATCATGGATGAAGCAGGAATTCCATGTGGACCGGTATTAGATGTAAAAGAAGCGATCGAACATCCACATACACAGGCAAGAGAGATGATGGTTCACTGCGAACATCCTACGGCAGGAGATCTTTATTTCCAGGGATGTGTTACGAAGATGTCAGAAACTCCAGGAGTTGTAGAAACGCCTTCCCCACTTCTAGGAGAACATAACAGAGAGATCTTTGGATTAACCGAAGAAGAAGAAGCACAGTTAAAAGAAGAAGGCGTAATTTAATTACTTTTATTTCATAAGGAGGAGCAACATGAGAAAAGTATCTTATTTAAGTTACAATATGACGACAGCGGATGCAAATAATCCAGATGGAATCGTACCAGTTGGACGTCAGTTTGACTTTATCGGAGATGTTGAAACAGAAGAAATGATCTTGGTAGATGGAGATGAATCTCTCTGTCTGGGATATGAAGATGTAAAGATCTATCAGGATGTGTATGTAGGAGATATGATGGAGTACAAAGCTACTTTAACACATATCGGAAATACATCAAGAGACTGCAGGATCGAAGTATTTAAGCTGGCTACACCAGCATACAGAGCTGGGAAAGAAGACTACAAACCAGGAGATATGGTATGGTTTGATGAGCCTGTATTATGTACAGAAGGTAATGTAAGACTGGTTGTTAAGAAACACTTACAACGTGGAGAACAGCCAGATGGAGCAGTTATTGATCCATGGCGTCATCTGGATGATTTTCCAGAAGATGAATAAAGTACATAAGACAGATTGAAAGGAGAAAGAATGATGAAAGATACAATCACTTTTCGTTATAGAATGTCAGACCGTGACGTATTTTACGGTGGTGGAGTTGTAAATGGTGCCAGAAGTATCACACTGATGGAAGATGCAGCAAAACGTTTGATGGCAAAAACATTTGGAAATACAGGAAGATGTGTAGAAGTTAAAAAAGTTCGTCTTTACACACCATGTTTTGCCGGAGATTATATGGAATATATCGCTGGAATCAGAAAACAGGAAGGAAATAAAGTACTGATCGAAGTTCGTTCTTTTAAGATAATTGAAGTACCAACAGATCCTCCATATCCAAGTTCTATTGATGTTCTGGAAAATCCACCATTATCAACAGTTGTACAGTTCTGGTATGAATATTAGATTTTATAAAGCTCATTCATAGTATTAATAAATAATAAACCTGGCAAAAAGGCTGTAAATTCTTTGGGGTAAGCAAAGAAGTTTACAGCCTTTTTGGTGTGGCATTCTTATTTTGTATAACAAAGTATTAATTTATTTATTTATTTACTCTCTTTCTCGACAGGGATAATGATCTTGGTCACCCTGCGTGTTTCATCATTGACATCCAGAGGGGAAAGGATGAATTCTTCTGTTGCTGGTCCTGTAACAGTGTAACCATTCTGGCGGATCCATTTCATCATCTGGATATAAGAAGTCGGGATATCCTCATAGTTACCAATATGGATCATGGTTACGGCATCAAAATCCCCGAAATCACGAATATCATCGGTAGAAGAAGTATCCTCGATATGGACAGCAAATTCGACCATAGAGTTTGCTGAGAGGAACTTGTTCATGATATTATCTTCATAAAATGTCACATAAACAGGTCCCATGATCTTATGTTTGGAATGCTCTGCTTTCCGAAGAATGGAGATCCATCGGTCTAAGGACATCTCAGAGTAATCATATCCTTCCATTTCAGAACGATCATACATTAAACTGATCTTAGGAATATGTTCAATAGAGATTGCAAGGTCTTCGGAAGGAAGAGATGAGGATGCTTCCAGAATATCAATTCCATTTTGAATCTTCTGGAGCAGATAGCTACATTCGGTGTACTGATCGATCCGCTTCATGATATCATCCCGCATCGTTTCAAGATGTGAATTGATATTCGCCTCAAGGGACTGAGCATCGTTCTCGGATATGATCTGCCGGATATCTTTTAATGGAAAGCCCATTTGTTTTAAAGTTTTAATGATCATCAGATTGACGATCTGTGATTTTGAATAATAACGGTAGTGCGTACTGTCGTCTCGATAGTCTGGTGTGAACAATCCAATCTCATCGTAATAGCGTAAAGTCTTCTGGGGTATATTACAGAGGGTCGATAATTCGCCGATACAGTAGCGCGCTTTTTTAGCTGACATAAATTACCTCCGATTCATAAGTAATAAGAATGCGAATCATAAAATAAATATTACCTGTCTGCTTATTATATCATAAAAGATGGATAAATCATAGTTAATTTTATTCAAAATGCATAAAAATAAAAAGAGAGTTCTTATAGAAATTGTATAAAATACACAGAAGAATAAGAGATATATCCTAGAGGATATATCTCTTATTCTTGACTTATATGAGGAAGATATTGTTAGCGAAATGTATTTATTTTGCGTCACATTTCAATACGGCATTTAATAATACGGAAGCACCCTGTGTGCACTGTTCTGGAGATGTATATTCAGGTTCACAGTGAGAATGTCCGTCTTTAGATGGAACGAATACCATTGTTGTAGGAAGCATATAAGCTGCGAACTGAGCATCATGTCCAGCACCGGAGTTGATCTTCTGGTTAGAATATCCAAGTTCATCAACAGATTCCTGAACGTAAGAAACAAGTTCTTTGTCATAGTAAACAGTATCACGTGTCCATGCAATTTCATAATCAGTCTTGCATTTTACGACTTCTTTAGGAATATTTTCAATTACTTTGACAACCTGTTCGATTACTTCTGGTTTTTCATGACGTGCATCTAATGAGAATTCTACATAATCAGGAATTACTGTATGTACGTTTGGATGACAGAAGATCTCACCTGTTGTGTAAACAAGTTCTGGATCTAATTTGTCTAATTCATCATGCAGGTACTGAAGAACTTTAGAAGCTCCATATAAAGCATCCTGACGATACTTCATAGGAGTTGTTCCTGCATGGTCAGACTGTCCATAAACTTTGATCGTGTAGTTAACCATTCCAAGAACGCAAGTAACAACACCAATGTCATTTCCAGCGGCTTCAAGGATAGGTCCCTGTTCGATATGTAATTCGAACATTGCTTTGTAATCTTTGTTATTTAAACGGTTTGCTTTGTCACCTTTGTATCCAGATGCATCAAGGGCAGCACCGAATGTCTTTGTAGCATCAAGAACAGAAGTAGATTTTAACATATCTTCATGTTTGAAGTTTACACGGATATCTTCTGGAAGATAGTCATAGCAGATAACACCGGAAGACATCATTGCTGGTGGATATAAGGATCCTTCTTCATTTGTCCAGATCATAGCTGTTAAATTATGTTTATGAGGGATGTTCTGGTCAGCAACTGTTTCAAGAACTTCCATAGCTCCCATAACACCTAAGATTCCGTCATAATTTCCACCGTTCTTTACGGAATCACAGTGAGAAGCCATTACGATTCCAGGAAGATCTGGTTCACTTCCAGGAAGTGTTGCATATAAGTTCGCCATATCATCAAATTTAATTGTAGCTCCGATCGCTTCCATGCGGCGTACAAACTCACCTCTTGCCTGCAGTGCTTCTGGAGAAAGGGAATAACGAGTGATTCCGCCGTGTCCGGCATCTCCGAACTGACTCATTGTTTTGATCTTGTCTGTCATTCGTTCTAAACTGCATTCGTACATAATAGTTACCTCCTAAAGATTGATTTACTTTTTTGATAAATTTAATTTGATCACGTTCCAACATACCATGGCGGTAATGATACCAGATGCGATCGCTCCACCTGTAATAACTGCTTCTAAGCCACGTTCGGCAAACATTTTAAAATTCGTCTGAATGGCATTTCGCATCATATAATAAAGTGCGGCTCCTGGAATCAATGGGATCATGCCTACTACCAGATAAAGAGTGGAAGGTGATTTCGTTTTACGTGCCATAAGTTCGGAATAGATTCCGAGAAAAAAAGCTGCTGCAAAATATTGCCGTTCATAGTGAGATATAAAGGATCCGCTGATCAGATATACACACCAGGAGAGGCCTCCGCCTAAGGCTGTGAAGAACAGCCATTGTCCGCGCAGATTAAACAAAAGCGCAAACCCAAGAGATCCAAAAAATGCAGCAATGATCTGTATATATGGATTCATGGTACAAGCCTCCTTTTACAGCAGATAGTAAGCAATGGCAAAACCAATGGCGATGGAAGAAGAAATAAATAATGCTTCCAAAAGCCTTGTTAAGCCGGATAACATGTTTTCTGAGATCATTTCCCTGATACAATTGGTAAACATCAGTCCAGGGATCAAGATCATGATATTTCCTATGCTTATCTTATCCAGAGAAAACATAGCGTTTGTATAAACACAGGATGCGGCCATACAGCCCGATACTGTTGACAATAATACAACCAGAAGAAAACGGTTTAGAGGCAGCGGTTGAAGGAGAAGTTCGACACACCGTATACCGATTCCGATCATACCAGAAACGGCGGCATCAGGAAGGCTGCCTCCAAAAAATATTGTGAAAGAAGAGGAGATCAAAGCATATATGAGCATGGAGGGTATTGGGCCATACTTTGGCAGCACTTTGATCTGCCTGATTTTTTGATCGACCGTTTTCATATCCGGAAGAGTGGAACACATCCTTCTGGATAAAGCATTTAAATAGAGTAATTCATATAGATTCAGGGAAAGGTTATGAATCCGTCTCGACAAGGTGATCGTGCCAAATTGCTTGGAGGAAATTGTAACAACGATCATGTAGGTCATGCAGAAGACTTCGGTCGTTTCCGATCCATATGCAGTACACATACGATAGATCGAATTTTCGACGCGTTGGACCTCAGCTCCGGAGACGAGCATTCGGCTGCCAATCTCCAGAACATTAAAGAGCATGTGTTCAGCTTGTTTCGGCGTAAGTCGTAATTTCTTTCTCTTCATAAGAATCCTCTGATTTTATAAAATTATGTTAAGTGTTTGTATTATAGGGTTTAGTGTTTTCTTGGGCTTCGTTTTACATATTCACCGAGTCCAGGTGTTCCGACAAAGTCTCCATTGTCATATACAACATTTCCACGAAGGTAAGTACGGATTGGATAACCGTGTAACTGTTTTCCTTCCCAGATCGTATGATCCAGATCAGAGTGCATATTATCAACGCTGATCGTGAAGTCTTTGTCTTTGTCGTAGATAACGATGTCAGCATCTTTACCTACACTGATAGATCCTTTGTTGTCGCATCCAAAGATCTTGGCTACGTTTGTAGAGCATAATTCAACAGCTCTCTCAAAAGTGATCTTTCCGCTATTTGCGGCATCCAGCATATATGGATATAAGTTTTCTACACCAGGGCACCCGTTAGGGATCTTTGTAAAGTCATCTTTACCCCAGTCTTTTTCATAACTCTGGAATGGGCAGTGGTCAGTAGCAACTGTATCGATCATTCCATTCTTAATTGCTTTCCATAAAGCATCCTGACTTTCCTGTCCTTTCATAGGAGGAGAGCAGACGAAGTTTCTTCCATCTTCGCGTTTGTATACGTCGCATGTAAATTCCAGATACTGTGGACATGTTTCAACGAATACGTCAGCACCTTCTTCTTTGGCTTCGATACAAGCTTCCAGACCTTCTTTATCTGCCATATGAACCAGATATAAAGGAGCATCTAAATGCTTAGCCCAGTGAACAGCACGTTTGTCGGCCTCAGCTTCTACGAATTCAGGACGGCTCATGTAATGATACCAAGCGCTTGTTTTACCTTCACTTAAGAATTTCTCTGTATAATAATCGATCAGATCAGGGTTTTCAGCGTGGATATTGATCATCGCTCCAAGTTCTTTTGCACGAAGCATCAGTCTTGCAAGCATTCCGTCATCTACCATCATTCCTTCTTTTTTGTAAACAAGGAAGCATTTGAAACTTGTGATACCTTCAGCAACTGCCTTTTCCATTTCTTCAAGGATCTCACCTTCATTTAAATCAGTGATGCAGCAGTGCATTGCATAGTCTACGCAGGCTTCTTTCTCTAAAACTTCTTTCTTGGAGTTAACTAATCCGCGGATCGTTTCTCCTTTGTGCTGTACAGGATAGTCGAAAATCGTTGTGACACCACCACAGGCAGCAGCACGAGTACCTGCCATGTAACTGTCAGCGGAAACAGTTCCACCAAATGGCATAGCCATATGTGTATGTGCATCTAAAGCACCAGGAAGAACTAATTTACCAGCGGCATCATAAATTTCTTTCGCATCTGCTTCAATATTTTGTGCCATGGCAGCGATCTTTCCGTCTTTCACTGCAACATCGCATAAAAAACTTTCGGTAGAGGTTACGACGGTTCCATTTTTAATGATCAAATCGAATTCTTTCATATTACTAAGACCTCCTTATCAATGTGATATTTCTTATTCGTACTTAGTTTTGATTTTGATTTCGTGTTCTTCACGTCCAGGTTTAATAACGATCTCACCAGGAGTGATACAATCCATAACAGGACAGACATTCAGGCATAGATGACATCCAACACATTTATCTGTATTTAATCTTGGACGACGAGCTTCCTCATCCCAGTCAATTGCCTGATGTCCACCATCAAAGCATGATACATAGCATCTACCACATCCAGCACAAGCATCTTCATCAAATTTAGGAAGCAGTTTGAAACTTCGATCAAGATCTTCGGCAGGAACAATATTAGGAAGGGCAAGACCTACCAGATCAGAAAGTTTTTCAATACCATTATCTTCCATGTAATGAGATAATCCGCTGATCATGTCTTCAACGATGCGGTATCCATACTGCATAACTGCCGTAGTTACCTGAAGGTTAGAAGCACCAACAAGGATAAACTCTAAGGCATCTCTCCAAGTTTCGATTCCACCAACACCAGTGATAGGCACATTAACCAGATCTGGATGCTGTTTCATCTGTGTAATGAAACGAAGAGCAATAGGTTTAACTGCAGCTCCTGAGTATCCGGAAATAGAAGATTTACCGTTTACAACAGGCATAGCAGTGATGTTTTCGATATCAATATTTGTGATCGCTTTCACTGTATTGATGGCAGCGATACCAGCAGCACCACCTTCCATAGAAGCAATCGCAGGAATTTCCATATTTCCAATGTTTGGAGTCATTTTAGCGATGACAGGAAGATGTGTAGCAGCTGTAACAACTTCACAATAATGTTTTACTAACTCTGGATTCTGTCCAACGTCAGATCCCATGGCATGAGATGTCATCTGAGGACAAGAGAAGTTACACTCGATCATGTCAACACCAGCTTCTGTAACAGCTTTTGCAAGTGTTGTCCATTCTTCATCATTACTTCCCATGATACTTGCAACGATGACTTTGTTTGGATAATCCTGTTTTAAGCGGCGCATATATTCTAAGTTCACTTCTAATGGCTTGTCAGAAATCTGCTCCATATTCTTGAAACCAACCCAAGGAGTTCCTTCTTTTGTAGTGATATCAAAACGAGGAGAACACTCGTCTGGGATAAAGATACCAATTGTTTTATAATAAATTCCACCCCATCCAGCTTCAAGGGCTTTTGCACACATTTCATAGTTACTTCCTACTGGAGAAGAAGACAGGAAGAATGGGTTTTCACATTTAACTCCTAAAAAATCAATAGATAAATCTTTCTTTAATGACATAATCAATGCCTCCTTTCTATTTGTTCAGATATGCAGCGATCATAGCAGCAGCATCTTTACCTTCAGCAACAGCCTGTACAACAGTCTTTCCACCATTTACCATATCTCCACCAGTAAATACTTTTCCGCCAGCTTTGATATCTTTTGTAGTGTCACAAGCAGCCTGTCCAATAGCAAATACAACCTGATCAGCTTTCATGGTAAGTTCGGATTCATTGTCACGTCCATTAAATTTCATTGCAGTTACATGACCTTTACTACCGATGATCTCACCTGGTGCAAATTCCTGAATGATAGGAATTCCCATGCTCTGTACAGCCATAACTTCATCAATATCAGCAGGTGCTTCTTCAATTGTTCTTCTATATACGATTGTAGCTTTTGCACCCAGCTGTTTTGCTGTTGTTACACAGTCCATGGCAACGTCACCACCACCGATCACTAAAACAGTATCTCCAAGAGTCATGTTTTCTTTATTTAAGCGGGCATCTTTTAAGAAATCGATCGCACTTACAACACCATCAAGATCTTTTCCTGGGATATCAATGACTTTAGATTTCCATAATCCTGTTCCAACGAAGACTGCATCATACTCAGCTTTTAATTCTTCTAAGCGTGCAGCATCGATCGTTTCATTAAACTTAAATGTTACACCAAGTTTTTCGATTGTTGCAATATCGAAATCAACAACTTCCTGAGGTAATCTGGAAGGAACGATTCCGTATGTTAAAACACCACCAGCTTTTTCATTTGCTTCATAGATTGTTACATCATATCCAAATAATGCTAACTCTCTTGCGCAAGCTAAAGAAGCAGGACCAGCTCCAACACAGGCGATCTTTCCATCACGTTTTTCTTCTACATGAAGGAATTCCATACCCTCGCGTTTTTCCATTTCAACTAAGAATTTCTGAAGCTTTCCGATTTCGATCGGTTTATCAATTCCAGTACGGCTGCAAGCCTGTTCACACAGCTGACCATAAGGACAGACTTCTGCGCAACAACCAGCTAATGGATTGTTTTCACGGATTGTTTCAGCAGCACCTTTAATATTTCTAAAACGCAGGGAACGGATGAATTTTGCTGGATCCGTTTTTGCTGGGCAGCTTTTGCTGCAAGGGGCATCATGGCAGAGAAGACATCTGGATGCTTCTTCCATGGCTGTTCTTAAATTGTAGCCCTGTTTCATTTCTTCTGCGTAAGCTTTTTTAATTACTTTACTCATCTTTATTTCACGCTCCTTTGAAAATTTGTTTCACTCTTATTTCTTAATTAATTATCTTTACCAAATTTTGCTGCCAGAAATCTTCCAGAATAATCGCAGCATACACCGAGAATATTTCCTAAGACAAGGCAGATGCAAAGCATTTTCCAATCTCCGCCACTGGCAAAAGCAGAAAAACCGCCCATGAAAGTGTTAGGAACCAAGGATAATAGATCGATCTTTGATTGATAGCAGATCAGCCAGGAGAAAGCTCCAGTTACGATCGCACCAAACAAAATGCCACTGTTGATATTTCCTGACATGATAATACACATACCCCAGAGAAGACCAACATAGTTACTGCACATGGATTTAATAAAACCGGTTTTTCCACATCCGGCTGAGAAATAAGAAGTACAGCCGACGAAGCCCATCCAGGTAGCAAGTCCAAGAACTGAACCGATACCTTGCCAGAGTCCGCAGAAAATTCCAGTGCCAAGTGCATTTGCCATAACTACACTCATATGAAACTCCTTTCTTTATTTTTCTCCACGAATGACTATGATTGTATTTTAAGGGATACATGAGATGGAATGTAAAGAGCTTATTTTCTGAAAATGAGAAAAAATATCAAGAAAAAGAAAAAAGTTTACACGTAACAGATTGTTTATAAATACAATAATTGGAAAAAGATTGACAAAAAAACGACGATATTTAGATAATATGTTTAATAACTTGCAGAAAAATTGTGCATTACTTATAAAAAATAGACAGAAACAACTCTCCAGTTAGGGGAAAGTATTTCTTGCTTCATTAGAAAAATTGCAATTAAATTTTCTGTATAATAGAAAGGAATTATAAATAACAGAAAAATTGCGAAAATGTATTGACAAAAATACAATCAAATGTTACCATCACAGTACAAAGTAACATTTAGAAATTGATTCTAAATAATAGAACACGAAAAATGGAGGTAAGAGCTATGATCGGAAAGAAAGTTGTACATCACATGATGATGAGTGAGAAAGATGCTCACTATGTAGGTGGACTCGTTAATGGAGCAAGAATCGTTGTTCAGTGGGGCGATGTAGGAACAGAACTGATGGTATATGCGGACGGAGATATTAGTTTGTTCTTAGGATATGAGAAAATCGAATTTACAGCACCAGTCTATGTAGGCGACTTTATGGAATATGTAGGATGGATCGAAGAAGTAGGAAACCAGTCTTACAAATGCAAGTTCGAAGCATGGAAGGTAGCAACAATGCTTGATCGTACAGATGCGGATATGGAAGGAATCGAGCATACAGCGGCAACAGCATGTGAACCACCAATTCTTTGCGCAACAGGAACAGGAAGTTTATATATTGCGAAGAAAGACCAGAGAGGACCACAGGAAGAATCATTCAAAGATTTGAAACATCGTGCATAAGATTTTAGATCGAGAGTTATATATAGAAGAAAGAGAAAAGATCAAGAGACGGATTTAGTCAAAATACCGTCTCTTTTTTCGATTATATATGAAGTGTTTCAAAATCTAGAAAAAAGTTCGATATATAAGAAAAATATTTTGCATAGTGAAGACGGGGTTTGATATAATGATAGTGATCAAAAGAGGATATAAAAACAGATAAACGGGAGGAAAGTCATGGCACAGGAACCAAAATATCCAGTGCAGACGGTAATGAAAGCACTGGAATTGTTAAATCATCTTGCAAAGAATACAGGGAATCTTGGAGCAGGAGTCAGTGAATTAAGCGATGCACTAGGAATCGGAAAGAGTACAGTCCATCGTTTATTAGATACGCTGCAGTACTATGGTTATATTGAAAAGAGTGAAGAAACAAACAGATATCGTCTTGGCTGGGAATTATATAAAGTAGGACTGTCAGTTCCAGCACAGAACCAACTATTTAATATTGACCGTACACATTTATTAGAACTTGGAAAGAAATTAAACGAAACGATTGATTATGGAACAATCAAAGGAAAAGAAACGATCATTATTTCTAAGATGGAATATACGAGCAATGGCATGAACAACAGTGTAAGCCCGGGCGAGTATGAATCCATTCATGCAACAGCACTTGGAAAAGTGATGATCAGTGAGATGAGCGAGGAAGAGATTTATAAGTTATTCGAAGATAAAGAAGAACTTCCAGCATATACACCACATACGATCTTAACTGTCAGTGAGTTGATCCATGAGGCAGAGAAAGTGAAGAAACAGGGATACGGAGTTAATGACGAAGAATACTGGATCGGGATGTATTGTATGGCAGTGCCTGTAAGAAATTACACAGGAAAGATCGTGGCAGCAGTGAGTGCAAGTATTCCGGTATTTCGTGTGGATGATAAGAAGAAGGAATTTGTGTTGGATGAACTTAATAGGACTGCTGGGCAGATATCTAAGGAGTTGGGGTATCTGGGGTAGATAGTGATTGGTGTAGATGAGATGAAAAAAGCCGATGGGATCATATTTTATTTTGTATGATTCTATCGGCTTTTTATACTAGGATTCTTTTTTTAAAATTGCATATATTTGTTCTTTGGATTTATCTGGATGTTCTTTGATGATAGTATAGATAGGAAGAATATCTTCTTTTTTTTCCTCTAATTCATTTGCAATAGTATCTAAATTTTTGTTGTTAAGGATTTTTTTGTTGATTTGCATAATCAAATGTAAGACCTCACCTTGATTAACACCACGATCATAAATTGCTTGCAATGCATTTTCCCCCATACGAAAATCTCCTTTCTGATTATCTATTAATTTTGGTAAGTTTTGATTTAGTAGTGCAACAGCAACATTGTGGCTGTCTTGATTCATATTTTGTATTTTATCATTATTGTCAGAAATGTATTGTTTTAAAGATTTTTCTTCTTCCTTATATTTTAGCATGGAGAGAATATACTGTAAATCGCTTTTGTACTTGTCAATATTGTTTATTTGATAAGCCCATAACAAATTCAATTTATAATTTGGAACAATGGATTTGATTTCAGGTTCTTCTGGCCATTTAATAAGATCATGAATACATTTTCCAGCAGTCCATTCTTTATCACCATAATAAAAAATAAGAGTTAATACAGGAAGAACTTTATCATCTTTTCTTAATTTAGAATGATAGTATGTTCCATCTTTTCGCTTCCTGAGTTCTAAGTTGTTTTGTTGTTCAGTGTATTTTAAAGCATCATAGAGCATAGTGCGAATTGGCATAGAATAATCAATCTCACTCTGATTTTCACATCCTAGTATGATTTGTAAGACACTGTCATCTTGACGCATGCAAAGATCACGATAGCGTTTAAGAATTGATGGATTTACATTGCTAGAAATAGATTCATCAACATGAATATTTTCAGTATTGAGTTCGGCTAATTTTTCAGCCTTTATAATTTGTTTTCCATTAAATAAAGTTGCATTAAAGAGATCAGCGAATATTTCTTTATGTTTAAATAATTTTTTCATAAGTTCGTCAGTTTTAGCCATAGATAATCCTCCTGTGTTAGATATGATAGAAATAGACAATGTGTATAGATTTATAAGAACTGAGTTATAAAATAAAAGTAAATATTTTACAATTTTATAATATTATAATATATTTACAAAAAATGTCAATAGCATTAAATCTAAAAAATAATAAAATTTGAGTCAGCATAAATGACGAGATAAAGAAATAATACACTTGAAGGAAATTTATCAATTCTTGATCGTGAGACAAACCAGTTATATATTACATCTTCTGGTATAAGAAAAGCACTTTTAAATGAAGATATGATCTCAGTCATGGAAGGTGACAAACAAGTAGCAGGAATTCCTGTAAAGATCGTTAAAAGTACAATGTCAAAAATTCAGTCAAAACAGGATGATGTAGATATTGTGATCTTAGAAGATCTCTCTGAGATTACAAAAATGTTATAATACGAAAAGAACACGGAACGATTACTACTAGTTTCGTGTTCTTTTTGTTTACAGCATTAATTTATATAAGGTTTATCATTTGGCTAAAATTATATAAATCCAGATATTTCATTAGCAAAAAATGAGTATTTTGTACAAGAACTGAATTTGACTTAGCACATTTTGAGTAAAATAGACAAACGAAAACTTGGCTTGAATGATTTTTTTGTCAGATATATTATAATAGCATAAGTTAATTCATGAATTAGTAGCGAATCGAAATACAACCAACAGAGAAATATTTGGAGGATAAAAATTATGGCAAATGAAGTAAAAATCTTAGTAGCATGTGGAAGTGGAGTAGCAACATCAACAGTAGCACAGGAAGCAGTAAAAAAGATTTTGGCAGATGCTAACATCCCAGGAAAAATTTTAAAAGGAAGCATGAGTGAGATTCCTTTAAAACAAAATGATGTAGATTTAATCTTAACAACAACAAATTACAGAAAACCATTAGAAAAACCTTGCATTAGTGTATTTGGTCTGATTTCAGGAATCAATGAAGGCAAGATTAAACAGAGTATCATTGATGAATGTCATAAAATTCTTGGAGAATAAGATCAAATAAATAGGAGGAATAAAAATGGATGCTGTATTTAGCTTTTTTAAAGGAATTGTAGATTTAGGAGCAGCGGTTATGCTGCCAATCGTATTGATCATCATTGGTCTGTTCTTCAGAATGAAACTTGGACAGGCAATCAAATCAGGATTGATGGTAGGAATCGGATTTCAAGGTCTTTGCTTAGTTGTTAACTTATTGACAACAAGTATTCAACCAGTTATTAAATATTATCAGACAATGGGTAGCGGATTTACAACAACAGACTTAGGATTCGCAGCAGTAGGAGCTGCATCATGGTCTGTACCGTTTGCACCAATTGTATTGCCGTTGATTGTTATCGTGAACTTGATCTTACTGAAATTAAAATGGACAAAAGTTATGAACGTAGATATTTGGAACTATATCCATTTTATCATTCCAGGAGCAATGGCATATGCATTAACAGATAGCATTGCAGTAGGAGTCATCGTAACATTAGCATCATCTGTTTTAGCTTTATTCATTGGACAGATTGTTGCAAAACCATGGCAGGAATTTTTCGGACTAGAAGGAACAACATGTTCTACATTATCTTATATCGGAACAACATTCCCATTAGCAACATTATTTAATAAGATTATTGACTGCATCCCAGGATTAAATAAAATCGATGTTAATATGGATAAGATTGAATCTAAATTAGGATTTTTTGGAGATCCAGCAGTCATCGGTGTTGTTGTAGGTGTATTACTAGGAATCATTACAAAACAGGATATCGGAACAACATTATCAATTGGTATGGGAGTTTCAGCAGTATTGATCTTAATCCCAAGAATGGTAACAGTTATGATGGAAGGTCTTACAGCTTTAGGAAATGCTGCAAGTGCTTATATGAAGAGTAAAATGGGTGATGATGCAGAAATTTACATCGGAATGGATATCGCTTTAGGATTAGGAGATCCTTGCTGTATCACATCAACAGTTATTGCAATCCCATGTGTTATCTTAATGGCATTTATCATTCCAAACATGACATATTTCCCAATCGGATTATTAACAATTGTATGTTATGTAACACCAATGTGTGTTATGGCAAGTAAAGGAAATTTATTCCGTAGTATTGTAACAACAATTTTATGTTTATTCTTAGTAACATTCTTAACAAACTTCTTTGCACCAGAAGCAACATTAATGATGAAGACAACAGGTGTACATATCAGTGGAATGGTAACAGATGGATTTTTTGGACAGAACCCAATTTGTATCCTGATCGGATTCATCCATAGAATCATTGGATAGGAGGCTTAAACTTATGGGACACACAAATCATTATCTGGCAATCGAGGGAGAAGCAAAGGACTGGGAAGAAGCGATCAGGCTTTGTGGACAGGCAATAGCAGATGCCGGATATGCAGACGAAACTTTTATGAATGCGTGTATTGAACGTGAAAAAGAATATCCAACAGGACTTCCAAGTGAAGTCCCTGTTGCGATTCCACATAGTAAAGTAGAAGGAATCAAAGATAATTGCGTATGCTTTCTAAGATTGAAAAATCCAGTAACGTTTTATAGAATGGATTCAGACGAGGAAAGTATAGAAACGACAGCAGTTTTTAATTTAGCAATTAAAGATGGCGATCAACATTTGGAATTTTTACAGACATTAATGCAAGCTGTTATGAATAAAGAAGTCGTTGAAAACTGCATGACAAAAGAATTAAATAAAATTCCTCAGTATTTGCAGGAACAGTTAGGATGACATACATAGGAGACATTTATGAGAAAGAGAAGTACAGAAATTCTTGAGAAGCTGATTTTAAGTAATTCAAAAAGTATGGAAGTAAAGAAACTCATCACAACATATAGGATATCATTAAAAACACTAAGAACAGATGTAAATGAAATTAATGATTTCTTGTTGGAAGCAAAAATGTCTCCAACAAAATTAAATGAAAAAGAAAAGCTGATCCTTCTGGAAAAAGATATCATGAAAATTCAAGATCGATTGAATCATATGGATACTTATTCGTACAAAATGTCAAGAGAAGAAAGACAGATTTACATCATTGCAGAGTTGCTGATGAGTCAAGACTATATAACAATGCAAAATCTTGCAAAGAAATTAAATGTTAGTAGAAATACAATCTTAAATGATTTTGAAACCGTAAAAGATTATTGCTTGGCATTTAATGTAAATGTTTTGATGAAAAGTAGTAAAGGAATAAAGATTGAATGTGATCAAAAAGACAGAAATAATCTTTTAATGCAGATTTTTCATGATCTTGAAGATGATTATATGGAAAAAAGTTTTTTTCATCAACTGATTCAAAGAAAATTAGGTATGAAGATTCCTCTGGAAATGATAAAAGAGGATCTGAGAGAATATATGGAACAGCAACATATGTTGGTGTCTGATCGAGTATTTTCTTATGTTTCAATTTATTTGTTTGTTATATTAAATAGAAAGATAAATAAGAAAAGAAGAACAGTGGAAAAATTAACTGGAGATACAGCAAGTGATAATCTTTTAAATTGGTTTGCAGACAAATATGAAGTCAGCATCAATAAAAATGATGTAAAAGATTTTGGACGATATATGAAACAACATGATTTTAATATAAGTTCAGAACAAAAAGAAATCAATGATGTTGAATTATATGGAATCATAGTATATTTTCTGCAAATGGTCGGAGAAGACATAGAATGTAGTCTTCAGAGTGATACGGTTTTGATCGAATCGCTGTTAGAACATATAAGGACATTAAAAAATTGGGAAGATTATGATTTTGAGATGCCTTTAAGCGATGAACTTCCGATTCCAAAAGAAATTTTAGAAAAAACAATTGAAAAAAACAGTATTATTTTAGAGAGATATTTAGGATATCCATTAACAAAAGAGATGAAAGAATCAATCATGATTCATATATGCGCGGCTTTTGTTCGAAATCTTGAATATTTAAATCTATTAGAAGTATTGATCGTATGTCCAGGAAGTATGGCAACAGGAAAATATCTAGAGGCGCAGGTTAAAAATTATTTTGACTTTAGAGTTGCCGCAGTGATACCAAGTAGAGACGTTGAGGAATTTTTAAAGAGCAATAAGATTGATTTTGTGATCTCAACGGTAAACGTAAGATCAGAAAGTGTCCCATGCGTAAAAGTGCAGGCACAGCTAACAATGAATGATATTAATGCGATACAGAATATTGCATTTTTATTAGGTAGAAAAGAAAATAAATCAGAAAATGAAAGTCGCTATGTAGAACAAAATTTTTTGGATGTTATGAAGACTTTTCTTGAAAAATTAGATGCTAGCAAGAGAGATGAGTTTTTTGATGAGGTTTATGCATTGATGGAAACGAAGATTCAAAGTACTGGTAAAAGTATTTTAGCACAGATGCTAGACCCATCAAAAATTATGATAAAACAAGAAAAAATAACATGGGAACAAGGAATTTTACAAGCAGCTGATATTTTAGAGAAAAAGGGCTGTGTTGGTTCTGATTACGGAAAAAAAGCAGTAGAAAATGTAAAAGAATATGGTGATTATATTATTATCAGTAAAGGAATTGCTTTAGCGCATGCAGGAAAGAAAGAGGCACATGTCTACAAAGATGGATTAAGTCTTGTAATGTGCCCAGAAGGAATCGAATTTACGGAAGGAAATATCGTATATTTGGTATTTTGCTTTGCAGTTGCGGAAGAAAAAGATTATCTGAAGTTATTCCAGGAAATTATTGCGTTAGGCAAAACACAAAAAAAGATGAAAGATATCTTACAGCAGAAAAATGTTGTTTCTTTATACCATTCATTGGTATTTTAAATGAAAATGTATTTTTATAAAAGATAGACAGGAAAGGGTGTTTGACATGAAAATCAATATCAAAGAATTCACAGGAAAATGCAGTTGTGGCAGAGACCACCAATTAGTTGTAGATGACGTAATCTTAGAAGAAGGAGCATTAAAAAAACTTCCAGAAATCTTAAACAAAGAACCATACAATCAGTATAAACATCTTGTTATGGTATGTGATGACAATACCTACGAAGCAGCAGGGAAAGAAGTAGAAAAATTATTAAATGGAATTTCTGTGATCAAATTAGACCCAGAAAATCTTCATGCAAACGAGATCGGAGTAGCAAAAGTCAAAGAACAATTAGATCCGATCAAAGAAGTAGACTGTATGATCGCAGTCGGATCAGGAACAGTTCATGATCTGACAAGATATAATGCATATGAAAGAAAGATTCCATTTATCTCAGTTCCAACCGCAGCCAGTGTAGATGGTTATGTATCTACAGTTGCAGCTATGTCATGGTATGGATTTAAGAAGAGTATGATCGCAGAATCGCCTATTTTAGTCGTTGCAGACAGCCGTATCATTACAGATGCACCAATGAGACTGACAGCATCCGGAGTCGGAGATCTGTTAGGAAAATACACGGCCCTTGCAGACTGGAAGATCACAAATATTCTGGATGGAGAATATATCTGTGACCGTATCTGTGAGATGGAATATGATGCACTGGATAAATTAAAAGAATCCTTAGACGGATTAAGTAACAGAGATATCAACGCATATGAAGAATTGATGTATGGATTATTATTATCAGGACTTGCCATGCAGATGACAGGACATTCCCGTCCCGCATCCGGAGCAGAGCATCATATGGCACATTTCTGGGAGATGGCAGTGATCAATGATGAGATCGATGCATACCATGGAGAGAAAGTAGGAGTCGGACTGATCCAGGTAAGTGACATCTACCATGAAGCAGTAAAATATTTAAAAGAGGGCAACTTCAAGGTAAAAGATCATGTGGATATTGAGACAGACCTGATCGAAAAGACATTTACCAATAAAGAATTATGCGAAAGCATTAAAAAGACAAATGATCCAAATCTGTTAGATCTGATCGATCCAAAAGTATTAAGAGAAAAAACAGAAGAGATCATCAGGATCATAGAAGAGATTCCAAAAGCAGATGAGATTGTTGCAATGTTAGAGAAAGTACATGGAGTAAAAAGCTTAGAAGACATCGGATTTACACCGGATATGAAAGAAAAAACAGCAAGAGTTGCACCATATATCCGTGACCGTATCACATTTATGAGAATTCTGAAATTCTATGATTTTTATGATGATGTGATCAAATAGGAGGGCAGCTCATGTTTGAAAAAATCAAATGTTTTATCCTTGATATGGATGGAACGATCTATCTTGGGAATGAACTATTCCCATTCACCAAAGATTTTTTAAAGAAAGTCGAGGAAACTGGAAGAGAATATTATTTCTTTACCAATAATTCATCAAAAAGCCAGCGGGCTTATATTGAGAAACTTGGGA
>JAHZAT010000010.1:3109-19397 GCA_019423795.1 Clostridiales bacterium | reverse complement strand
GTGATCTTCTGTTTGATCGCAAATCCTCCTGCTACAGATAAGCAGATTCCTACAATGGCTAAAAACTTTTTGTTAAAAATAATTTTTCTCATGGTTCTATCCCTCCTTGAATGCTGGCATTTTAGTCAGATATAGTATAACCTATTTTATAGATAAATTGCGAGCTATTTTTTTCTTAATTTTTTCTTTCCAAAAAATATTCCCTTTACCTGATAGAAAAGATTTTGTTTTTGTGTCTTCTCTTTTGGAGCAAGTCTTTTTGCTTCATTTAAAAAGTGGATCTGTGAATTCATATTATCTTCACGTTTTTTCTTAGTTGTATATTCTCCGTTGGAAAGCAGTACCTGTGCCTGAATGTTATCCTGCTTCATCACATTGATCATCTTCAGGATTCTTTGTTTTAACCTTGGATCATAGATCGGTGCTGCGACTTCAACTCTTCTTCTTGTATTCCTTGTCATCATATCCGCAGATGAAATATAAATCTCTGTATCATCTCCAACTCCAAATGCATAAATCCTTGAATGTTCCAGAAATCTTCCGACAATGCTTTCTACACGGATATTCTCTGTCTTCCCTGGGATTCCAGGACGAATACAGCAGATTCCACGAATCAGCAGAAATATCGGAACTCCTGCATTTGACGCCTTCGACAACTCATCGATGATCTTACGATCTGTTAAAGAGTTCATTTTCATAAAAATCCCACATGGCTGAAAACTTTCTGCTTTCATTTTTTCACGTTCGATCCTTTTTATGATCCCATCCTGAAGACTTGATGGTGCCACAAGAAGATGTTCATACGTTCCTTGAAGATTAAATGTTGCCATATTGTGAAAGAAAACAGATGCATCATGTCCAATTTCTTCGGATGCTGTCATAAGGCTTAAATCTGTATATAATTTCGATGTACTTTCATTGTAATTTCCTGTTCCGATCTGTGTGATGTAATAAATTCCACGACTGTTTTTCTTCGTGATCAGACAAACTTTAGAATGAACTTTGTAATCTTCCATTCCATACATAACCTTACAACCAGCTTCCTCTAAGATTTCAGAATAATTGATGTTATTTTCTTCATCAAATCTTGCCCTAAGTTCCATCAATACAAGAACTTCTTTTCCATTTTCCGCTGCCTCACATAAATATTTGACGATCCTTGCCTGTCTTGCCAAACGATAAATGGTAATCTTGATAGAAAGAGTTTCTTTATCCTTTGCACTTTCTTTCAATAATTCAATAAATGTATCCATGCTGTCAAACGGAAAGGATAATAATTTATCTTCCTCAAGAATCTGTTTTGTCACACTGACTCCTGGAATAAAATCTCTGTTTAACGCTGGTACAAATGGACGATAGCATCCATTTTTTCTCTCTTCTTTTGACACTTTATCTGTCAGCTTGTAAACATATTTTAAATCCAACGGCGCCTGGCTTTTAAAGATGTCCTGTTCTGAAATATTTAAACGTTCTGAGAGGTATTTTTTAATCTCTTTATGACGATTGCCCTCAATTTCTAAGCGAACTGGTTTTAATCTGGCCCTCATCTTAATGATCTTCTTCATATGTGTACGATAATCATCCGTTGATTCATAAATCTCATCATCTGGATTGATATCAGCACTTCTTGTAATACATAAAACTGCCTTTTCTTCTACCGTATAATTCTCAAATAATTCATCGCAGAAATACAAAATGATGTCTTCTAAAAGTACATATCTTCTTCCTTCCCCTGATAGAAAGATCATACGCTCCACATCTTTTGGAAGTCCAATGATCCCAAAAGAGATCTTTTCTTTCTTCTTTAAGATCAATCCGATCTGCAATACTTTATTCGGAATATGAGGAAATGGATGCTGTTTCCCGATCACGATCGGAGAAAGTACTGGCAGTATCATCGCCTCATAATATGTCTTTAATTTTTTCTTTTCCTCTTTTTCTAATTCCTCGATCTGACAGCGTTTAATCTTCTTATCTGCTAGTTCTCTGGATACTTTTGCAAAGATCTTATCTCTTAATTCATACAGTGGTCTGACATGTTTTGCGATCTCATCTAACTGTTCTTCTGGGGTCAGATCCGAACGGATATCTCTGTGATTATCATGGATCAGACTCATTTCATGAATGCTACCCACTCTGACCATAAAAAATTCATCCAGATTGTTCGTAAATATCTCTAAAAATTTCAGACGTTCAAAAATAGGAACGTTCTTTTTATCTGCTTCTCTTAAAACACGCTCATTAAATTTCAACCAGGATAATTCCCTGTCCTGTGTGTAAGAAAAATCATAGTTTTTGTTCATCATCCTGCCCTCCATCATTCATTCTATTTCCTATGAAAAAATCCGGAGAGATATTGATATTCCCCCGGATTCTCATTCTTATTAATATGCAAATTTTTCTGCAAAATATGCTTTCAGATCTTCAATCTTAACACGTTCCTGTTCCATTGTGTCACGGTCACGAACTGTAACAGCTCCATCTTCTAAAGAATCGAAATCGAATGTTACACAGTAAGGTGTTCCAATCTCATCCTGTCTTCTATAACGCTTACCAATATTACCACGTTCGTCGAATTCACAGTTATATTCTTTCGCTAATTCTTCATAAACCTTCATAGCACCATCGCTTAACTTCTTAGATAATGGTAAGATACCGATCTTAACAGGTGCTAATGCTGGATGGAAATGAAGAACTGTTCTTGTATCCCCACCTTCTAATTCTTCTTCATCGTAAGCAGAGCATAAGAATGCAAGTGTTACACGATCTGCTCCAAGAGAAGGTTCGATAACGTATGGAATATAACGTTCTTTATTCACATCATCAAAGTATGTTAAATCTTCACCAGATGTATTCTGATGCTGAGTTAAGTCATAATCTGTACGGTCTGCGATACCCCATAATTCACCCCATCCAAATGGGAACATAAATTCAATATCAGATGTTGCCTTAGAATAATGAGATAATTCTTCTTTCTCGTGGTCACGCACTCTCATCTCATCTTCTTTGATTCCAAGTGTCTGTAACCAGTTGATGCAGTAATTCTTCCAATATTCAAACCATTCTAAATCTTTGTCTGGTTCACAGAAGAATTCTAATTCCATCTGTTCGAACTCACGAGTACGGAATGTGAAGTTTCCTGGTGTGATCTCGTTACGGAAAGATTTACCGATCTGTCCGATTCCAAATGGGATCTTCTTTCTTGATGTTCTCTGAACATTCTTGAAGTTTACAAAAATTCCCTGTGCTGTCTCAGGACGTAAGTAAACTGTATTCTTCGCATCTTCTGTAACACCCTGGAATGTCTTGAACATCAGGTTGAACTGACGGATCTCTGTAAAGTTCTTCTTTCCACAAGTTGGGCATACAACATCATGCTCATTGATGAAGCTTTCCATCTCTTCTTTGGACCATGCATCCACAGATCCTTCGATCTCCATTCCATGTTCCTGCATATAATCTTCGATCAGTTTATCTGCACGGAAACGTTCATGACATTCTTTACAATCCATTAATGGATCTGAGAAGTTACCAAGATGTCCTGATGCTACCCATGTCTGAGGGTTCATTAAGATTGCAGCATCAATTCCGACATTATATGGGCTTTCCTGAATGAACTTCTTCCACCATGCTTTTTTAACGTTATTCTTAAGTTCTACACCAAGGTTTCCGTAGTCCCATGTATTGGCAAGTCCTCCATAGATTTCAGAACCGCTGTATACAAATCCACGTACCTTGGCAAGGTTAACGATTTTCTCCATTGTTAATTTCATAATAGCCTTTACCTCTTTACTTTTTTGTATTATTATATATTGTATCTTGTAATAAGTAATTTTTCAAGGTATATTTGAAAAGCTTCACACTCGAAAATATATCAAATATACTGAATGAATATTACTTTTTAAATTTTTTTATATTATAATACTTAGTGTTATTATTATATGAGATATGAAGAAAGGGAATTTATAACCATGTATCAAATTGACTATACCAATGTTGGTAAAAGAATGAAAACTCTGCGTAAGCAGGCAGGGTACACTCAAGAACAGATCGCTGATGCACTCGATGTAACAGTTGCATTCATCAGCAACATTGAAAATGACCGCGTAAAGATGAACCTTCGTGTACTATCTTATTACGCAAAACTTCTGAATGTATCTATTGATTATCTTCTTCGTCCAGAATCAGATGAGAATGGTGAAAAAGATGATGTACTGAACAAAGAAATTCTTCGTCTATTGGAAAAATTCTCTACAGACGACAAAGAAAAATTTGTTAAAGTTCTTCGCATTTTATGCAAATAGATTACATATCTCAGACATAAAAAGAGCCGGATGACCGGCTCTTTTTTTATTCACTCTTTTTCGTTAAAATCTGATCTTATAAAAATAACAAAGATTTAAATTCATGATTCACATGATAACGCATATATTCGCGAATGATCTTTTTTAATTCCCATAAAACATCCGCACTGACTTTAAAGGTATAAAGCTTCTCGATCGAACTGTAAAGAATGTACTGAAGTGTATATAATGTTGCAGGACTTACTTTCACTTTTCCATGTTCACATTTGTTACATACCACTCCGCTTTCTCTTGCATCAAACCAGATCAGATCTTCCCTGCTCCCACATTTTACACATCTGGATGCTTCGATTCCGATTCCATATAATGCAAGGATCTTAATCTCATAAATACAGCGGACCAATTCAATATCAATCGTCTTTTTTTCTAATGCACGCAGTGTCTGATAGAGTAATTTTAAGATCTCTAACTCATCGTTATTCTCCCTTGTCAGGTAGGATGCAAGTTCACAAAAATAACTCGCATAATAAATGAGATCCAGGTCTTTTTTCAGAGTATCAAAATAATTCTCAACCCCTGCCCACATCAGATTAAAAGAATTTTTTCCCTCATATAAAGAAAACTCTCCAAACGTAAATGGCTGACAGGCTGCCGCATACTGGCTGGTTGCTTTTTTAGCACCTCTTGCAAATGCCGAAATCCTTCCACGTTCTTTTGTAAGAAGTACGATCCGCTTATCATACTCCCCAATATTGCCAGCCTGTAAGACCATTCCCGTCACTTTGATCTCTTGTGACATCTTTATACTTCTTTCTTATCATATCCATAGTTCTTAAGCAGCATATCGCTGTCTCTCCAGTCTTTCTTGACTTTAACCCATAACTGAAGATTTACTTTCATATCCAGAAGATTTTCCATCTCGATCCTTGCCTGTGTACCGATCTTCTTAAGCATAGATCCCTGCTTTCCGATAATGATCCCTTTATGAGAATCTCTCTCGCATACGATCGTTGCATCGATGTCCACGATATGTCCATGACGTCTGACTTTCATCGCATCAATGACAACAGCAATCCCATGCGGGATCTCCTGACTTAACAGACGAAGAGCTTTCTCACGGATCAATTCCGCACAGATCTGTCTCTCTGGCTGATCTGTGATCGTATCTTCATCAAAGTACATTGGACCTTCATCTAAATATTTGTAAATACTGTCGATGACATCATCCGTATTCTTACCTTTCAATGCAGATACCGGGATGATCTCTGCAAATTCACATACATCTTTGTATGTATCGATCGCTTCTAAGATGTCTTTTTCTTCTACTGTATCAATCTTGTTGATGACTAAAATGATCGGTGTTTTGATCTTAGATAACTGTTCAATGATATATTTTTCACCACCACCGATGAACGTACTTGGTTCTACTAACCAAAGTACGACATCGACTTCATTTAATGTTCGTTCTGCAACCTGTAACATATAGTTTCCAAGTTTATTTTTCGCCTTGTTGATCCCTGGTGTATCAAGGAAGATGATCTGCCCTCTTTCATCGGTGTACACTGTCTGGATACGATTTCTTGTTGTCTGCGGTTTACTTGATGTGATCGCGATCTTCTGTCCGATCAGACGGTTCATTAATGTTGACTTTCCAACGTTTGGTCGTCCGATAAATGTTACAAAACCGGATTTAAATTCATTTGCCATAAATTGTCCTTTCCCTGTTTTCTCTATAGTACATGTTTTACTTCATCAAAATATTCTTTATTCTGATCGATCTTCTCTTCATTTCCAATACAGCAGCGGTTTCCTGCTTCTACTACTGCTTTAACGATCGGTGCTAACGCTCTGATATCTTCCTGTGTACAGGATAATACCTGATCTCTGACCTTCTGAAGATCAGCTTCTGTCTTGCCTAAGAAATATGCATGAAAACTTCTTGCCCCCATATCAACAGCTTCCATTGGCATATCCATGCTTCCGATCGTTCCAATAATATATTTCTTCATATCACGATCATCTGCATCAAAATCTGCCACATAATCTGCTGCCTCATCGTATACTTTATAAGATTCAGAAAGGTTTGGATCACGGTATGTCACAAACATAGAATCTCCCTGATCTGAGAAACTGCACATGCATCCATACGCACCACCTTTGACACGGATCTGAATCCACAGATATTCATAGGAGAAGATCATCTGAAGCACTTTTAACGCTCCTGTATACTCAAGTCCTGCATCCTTAAAGTTTCCAGCGCATGCCACATACTGAACACCACCTGCAGTTGCAAATCCTTCATTGCTCTTTGTGCATGTAACTTTGACTTTCTCACCTTGTTTCTGGTCTTCATATAATCCTTCGATAAAGCTTTCCACTTCTGCTTTCATGAACTCAGGTGCTTCTTCTTTTCCTGTATAACTGATCGTCATATTTTGTTTTTCAAAGATCATTTTTGCAGCTTCTTTTAAACCATTGACGATATTGTCATATTCTTCATCGAAATCTTCATACCATTTCTTCACAGTCTCATACATCGTGATCCCCTGAATTGCTTCACGGTATGCTGCATATTCTGAGAAATAAGACATTGCACGGTTTGCCGCACTCTTGTGTCCTGTCTCTGTCAATGTGATCTTAAGGTTTGTATAAATCTGTCCGATGATCTCTTTTAGTCGTTTCTTATTATCTAATTTGCTTTCAAATGCCACTTCTTTTAATAGATCAAATGCTTTTTCGATATTAGAGTAGAAGCATTTTGTCTTTAAGATAAACATTGGAAGAAATTCATGCACATCCGTTGGCATAACATCCATTGTTGCGCTGATGCCACCTGTCTCAATGCTGATCTCGTTTCCTAATTCCTGATAACTATAGTGTGTTGTATCAACGATCGTTAAGATCTCTGCTAAAAATGATGCATATGGCACGAGATCCATTGGCACATGACTCATATCAAATGCGAG
This sequence comes from Clostridiales bacterium, assembly GCA_019423795.1. Classification (GTDB taxonomy): domain Bacteria; phylum Bacillota; class Clostridia; order Lachnospirales; family Lachnospiraceae; genus Anaerostipes. The sequence continues at coordinate 12,127 of JAHZAT010000010.1, read as the reverse complement.
CTTGACGTAAGCGATCTTGTTTGTAAAATACTGATGCCATAATACTTTCACACCACCAAGTTCAGATTCCACATTGGATAATGGTTTGACATCTTTTCTGATATCTTCAATGTCGATCACTGGAATCTTCTCTAATTCTTCTTTTGTAGATGCTTCTTCCTGTGATGCTTTTAACTGTTTCGTCTCTTCGACTAATTTCTTTACTTCTTCTTCGGATAAAGAATCTTTGTAAGCCTTTAATTTATCCGCTTCTTCCTGATCTTTGATCTTCTGTAAGCCTTTCTTTGGCTTCATCACCACGATCGTTTTATGGTTATTATCGATCAGATATTCTTTGATCAGATTCTCAAAATAGCCATTCTCGATCTCTTCTCTTAACTGTTTGAAGATCTCATTTGTCTTGATATGGATAAATGGTTTCTCATCGTCATATAACCAGCTGTCGTACATCTGAAGTCCATACATCAATCCCTTTGGAAAACGTCCAAAGTTTGCTTCTCTGTATTTGAATTCATAGTAATTAAATGCTGCTAAAAGATTTCTTCTTGGAATTCCTTCTTTTGCGATCTTGGCTAAGTTCTTTTCTAAAATCTTAACAAATTCATCTTCCTGATCATCCCTTGCTTCCTGTGCGATCACAGAAAATACTGGCTGCATGATCCCATTATCATAAGAACTTTGAATATCTTTTCCAATCTGTGCATCCATCAAAGCTTTCTTCACTGGTGCTCCAGGTGCATCGAATAATACTCTGTTTAAGATCTCAAATCCTAAGTAAAGTTTTGCATCCAAGCTGTCTCCGATCACTGCATTGTAGGATAAATAAGTCTTTTCTTCTTCGGAGTCATTCTCCCCGACTGGATAATATTCTTCCACTCGTTTTACTTCTGTAAATGGTTCTTGTTTCTCCCATGATGAATCGATCTGTTTCTTATCGAAATCTTTTAAATAATGTTCATCGATAAATGTCAGGTATTCATCAACATCCATATCTCCATACAGATAAATATAGCTGTTGGATGGATGGTAATAAGTCTTGTGGAAATCAAGGAACATCTCATAAGTTAAATCTGGGATTGCCTTTGGATCTCCGCCTGATTCAAATCCATATGGTGTGTCTTCCAATAAAGACTTCTGAATGACACGTGCAAGCTGCTGGTCTGGAGATGAGAAGACTCCTTTCATCTCGTTAAACACAACTCCGTTATACGTCAGAGGAGCATCTTCGCTTAACAGATCATAATGCCATCCTTCCTGCTTTAAGATCTCTGGCTTCTTATAGATATTTGGATAAAATACAGCATCCAGATAAACATGCACCAGGTTAAAGAAATCTTTATCATTCTGGCTTGCAACCGGATAAACAGTCTTATCTGGATAAGTCATTGCATTTAAAAATGTATTCAGTGATCCTTTGACCAATTCCACAAATGGATCCTTCATTGGGAACTCTCTTGATCCGCAAAGTACAGAATGCTCTAAGATATGAGGAACTCCTGTATCATCTTTTGGTGGTGTACGGAATCCGATCTGGAATACCTTGTTATCATCTTCATTGGAGATCACAACCACTCTGGCTCCCGTCTTATCATGCTTTAAAATATATCCTGTTCCATTTAATTCTTCAATAGATTCTTGTTTGATGATCGTATATTTATTATTCATAAACCTTTAACAAAATCTCCTTTTTTCTATTCATTGATATCCTTTATGCTACTACAAATGGAACAGATTGAAAAGGGGGTCGGTTTGATTTTTGCATAAAAATACGGCACCGAAAGCTTATTCTCATGCTTTCGATGCCGCATTGATATTTTTTATCGTTTGATCGATCTTACTTTGGAAAAACTGCTGTATCTGTACTTGCCGGATACTTTTTTCATTGTGCGGACCTTAAAATAATATTTCTTTCCTTTTTTTAGTTTTCCTTTGGTATAAGATGATTTCTTAGAGGAAAGTGTTGCGATCTTTTTATATCCTGATTTCTTCTTTGTGGACATATAGATCTGGTATCCACTGACTCCTGAAACCTTCTTATATGTGATCTTGATCGCTTTCTTTCCACTCTTCCTTAAGCTCTTGATCGTTGTTGCTTTGGGTTTAACAACAACTGTTTTCTTTGCTGAACTGTATCCTGCATAAGTCCAGTTTCCGATCTTATAATTTAAATCAACTTTTTCTGAAATTCCAGGGATCACACCTTGTGTTGAATACTGCCACATATGATAACTTCCCTGATATGTACATTTGTTACTATGTTGTGCAATCCATTTTGGGTAATCAGAAAATACAGATGCTGTCAGTTTCGTTTCAAATAAGTATTTGTTACTGTAAACTGCGACATTTTTATATCCATAAGATTCCATCGTATTCAAAAATGTTTTTGCAATATTTCCGATCTGTGTGCTGCTTAACTGATTTAACATATCAGCTTCCATATCATAATAAATCGGATATGTTAAATTCTTTCCCTGTAAAAGTCTGACAACATGTTCTGCTTCGCTTTTTGCTTTCGCTGTTGTATCAGCTCCAGAATACAGGTAAGTTCCATAAGGGATCCCCAGTCTCTCACATTCACTGGAATTGTAGTCCCAATACTTATCATCTTTATCTGTTTGATTTACACCATATCCACATCGGATGATCGCATAATCTGCCAAAGCACTGTTCTTTACCTGTTCCCAATCGATCTTGCCCTGATGCGAACTTACATCAATTCCCTGCTGTGTTGCATTGGCTGGTTTCTCTGCACCCCAGACTTTGCATGTTGTCTGAAATATCATAAACACGCTGATCAGCAATAAGAGTACCCCAACAACCAATCCAGTAAACATTCCTAGTTTTTCACTTCTCTTCATTTTCATCTCTGCCTCCTAAGTATGATCGTTTCCTTATTTTTTCTTCCACATTTATCATATCATATTTTTTTCGGCAGAAAGTGAACATTTTCTTAATTTTTCTGTAAATTTATACACATCCCATCTTGATCATCTCTCTTTTCAGGCGTTTGATGATCTTTTTCTCCAGTCTTGATATGTAAGATTGTGAAATTCCAAGCATATCAGCGACTTCTTTCTGTGTTTTTTCTTTTCCTTCTTTTTGATTGATCCCAAACCTTAATTCAATGATCATTTTCTCGCGGTCCGTAAGGATCGTCATGGCTCTTGTCAGAAGTTTCTTATCTACTTCATGTTCTAAGTCCTTGTAAATGATATCTTCATCGGTTCCAAGGATATCGGATAATAATAATTCATTTCCATCCCAGTCTACATTTAATGGCTCATCGATGGAAACTTCCATTTTTGTCTTGTTATTTCTTCTTAAATACATCAAAATTTCATTTTCGATACATCTGGATGCATAAGTCGCAAGTTTGATCTTCTTTGCTGGGTTAAATGTATTGATCGCTTTGATCAGACCGATCGTACCAATCGAGATCAGATCTTCCACACCGATTCCCGTGTTGTCAAATTTCTTTGCTATGTATACAACCAATCGTAGATTTCTCTCGATCAGCATGCTTCTTGCCGTTTCTTCATTGACAGTTCCTAACATATGGATCATTTTCTGCTCCTCCGCTGTATCAAGCGGTGCCGGAAGTATCTCCGTTCCCCCAATATAATGAATCTCATTTCCTCTTCCAAAAAATGTCCTTCTTCCACTTACCAAGCTCAACTTTAACACAATCATTACCTCCCATTTTTGATCAGATCCGGATGTAGTAACATTTCGTAAGCTCCCCATTTGGAAAGGGATACTTTGGAAATGGCGATCACTGCCTTTTTGTGTTCTATTATCCGGTCCTCTTTCGTGATTTTCATATCATTTGCCATCACTGCCGGCATCATCCCATGTTCCCTTCCAACACTTTGATATGGGATCATGCGGATGCCCTCTGCTTCCTGTTTTTCTATCATCTTGAACAACGGCTCATGAAAATACTTCAAAAATGTTTCTTCTTCCAGAATACATACTGGCATTTGACTGACTGGTTCATATAAGAAATTTCCTGTATCCAAGAATGCACAAACCTCTAATTTCTTATGCAGGATCTTAAATTCCACTTGATAAAAAGATTCTTTGTCGTGATTCATATCTTTTACGGCTGATACATACAAATACCTTACAAGCATGCAGCTGGCTGTCGCAAGGATCAGCCACGGCAGAATGATCTGGCTTTTTATCATTGTAAAGATTCCACCAGTAAATAAACTCAACACCAGAAGATACACGCTGTATTTCCATGCTTTTTTCATTGGAAATGCACAAGATATCTTTACCGTCATAACAATGGAAATGATCATCAATCCCAATTTCAGTCCATGATCTTCGTCATAAAGCTGAAGTATAAGACATCCTGAAAAACTTCCAAAGATGGATGCGGCAAATATTTTATAAAATTTCATCTTTTTATGTATGATCCATTCCAGTAATTTTAGCTGGAACGCGATCATGATCCATTGTTCCAAAAACATTTCGATGAAATACATAATGCAATTATAGAAAATTTCTAAAAAATATTTTGTCATACCATGACGGTAACGCCCTGCAAGTTTTTACAGTTTCTGACGAAAACTTTCTTCTGTCTGCATCATCTGATAAAATAGAAGTTGAAATTTGTAGAAAAATACGATAAGAAAGGAAATTTTGAAATGACTCATGTGATTCATGAAATCCCTCCCGTATATGATGACCGATCAAAGATCCTGATCCTTGGTTCTTTTCCTTCTGTAAAGTCTAGAGAGGGACAGTTTTTTTATCATCATAAGCAAAACCGTTTCTGGAAGGTTCTTGCTGCAGTCTTTGAGGATACTCTGCCTGAAACGATCGAGGAGAAAAAAGAGTTTTTATTAAGACACAACATTGCCATCTGGGATGTGATCGCTTCCTGCGATATTGAAGGTTCCAGCGACAGCAGTATTAAAAATGCAGTGCCAAATGATTTTTCATTCATTTTAAAAACAGCCCCAATTCGCCAGATTTATACCAACGGTGGGACTGCTTATAAACTTTATCATAAATATTGTGAAAAAGTGACTGGATTTGAAGCTGTGAAACTGCCTTCCACAAGCCCTGCGAATGCTTCTTATTCATTAGAACGGCTGATACGTCAGTGGAATCAGATTTCAAATACCTGACCTGCACCTGTGATATCTCTGACGATATTCTTCCATCTGCGCCCATCTTCACAGTTTAAATAATGATGGTTGATCTTGTAATGCTCAAAGCAATGCATTGGGAATACAACTTTACTGTCCGTATGTTCTAAGAAATAATTCATTCCCCAGCAATACTTATCTTCCTGTCTTGGATCAAGGAGCATAAATGCAAGATCGATCTTCTTTCCTTCCAGATATTTCATCTCATCCTGAAAGGTCTTCTTGTAATATTCATTATCTTCCTCTGGTTCTCCATTCCAATGCCACCAGTTAAGATCCCCTGCATGGCAGATTGTCTTTCCTTCCACTTTCACAAGAAATGCTACTCCCATGTCATTTGATCTTAAAGTTTCTATTTCGATTCCAGCAACTTCCTTTTTTTCATGTGCTTTCATAACGACTGCATCTTCGTTATCTTTGATATCATCAGAAAGAATATAATGAATATCTTTATACTGTTCTTTTAGTTTCCAGATTGCTGGATCATAATGATCGGCATGGCTGTGTGATGCAAAGACATAGAGAGTCTTACTGCCGTCAAATGACGGGATTTCTCCCTGATAGTAATCAAACAGCAGAACATTTTGTTCCATCTCAACCATAAAACCACTATGTTCAATAAATGTTACTTTCATTTCTGGTTATCCTCCAAAATCTTTTCCTTCATCTGCGGATCAAACTGTTCCTGTTTTAACATCTCAATCTCATATTTGTATGGCGGATAGGATTTCTTGCTGTCTTCCGCTTTAATGTATGGTGTTTCTAAAATCTTAGGTACCTGTTCGAAGTCTTTGTGATGTACGATGTGGTTTAACGTCTCAAATCCGATCGTTCCAAATCCAAGATTTTCATGACGGTCTTTTCCTGCACCGATCACATTCTTACTGTCATTGATATGAAAGACTGCGATCTGGTCTTTGCCGATCGTCTTATCAAACTGGTCAATGACATTTTCAAATCCTTCTCCAGACAGATCTAAGCCGCTGTCGCTCACATGACAAGTATCGAAGCAGACTCTTAATTTCTCTGGATATTTTACACCATCATAGATTCTTTTTAGTTCTTCAAACTCACGCCCGATCTCGCTTCCTTTTCCTGCCATTGTCTCCAGTGCGATATGAACCGGCATATCCTGATACATGACCTGATTTAATCCTTCGATGATACGATCAATTCCTTTGTCAACACCAGCTCCAACATGAGAACCTGGATGCAGGACCAACGTATGACTTCCCATAGCTTTGGTACGTTCTACTTCAACTTCTAAGAATTCCACTGCTAACTCAAACGTCTCAGGTTTCGTCGTATTCGCAAGATTGATGATATATGGTGCATGAACAACAAACGTTTCCATTCCATGTTCTTTCATTAATTTCGTTCCATCTTCAATTCTTAATTCCTCAATCTTTTTTCTTCTTGTATTCTGTGGTGCACCAGTGTACACCATAAAAGTATTCGCTCCATAAGATAATGCTTCTTTGACAGATCCTAGAAACATGTCCTTTCCTTTCATCCCTACATGAGAACCAATCAGCATAATTTTCCCTCCGATTAAAAATTTTTCTTCTTTTTTGTGTGTCATTCTGTTGCAGATTATACCGAAAATATGCTGTAAAATCCATATTTTGATACTTAATTTAATTTTTTTGAACTTTTTTTCGTTTTTTTATTGACACAAGTTCCATATAGTGATATCATAACGGTGTTGCGCAGTTGTGGCGGAATTGGCATACGCGCTAGACTAAGGATCTAGTCCGGGTTAACTGGGTAGGGGTTCAAGTCCCCTCAACTGCATTCAAGCCGATGTGGCGGAATTGGCAGACGCGCTGTGTTCAGGTCGCAGTGAGCTTACGTTCGTGCGAGTTCGAATCTCGCCATCGGCATACCGAAGTTTGTGACTTCGGTTTTTTTATTTCATACAATAACTACAAAAAGGAGTCCTCAGACTCCTTTTTTCTTTCGACTCTTTAATAAATTATCTGCTAAGGTTGATACAGTATTCACAATGATCTCCTGCTCTACCGTCTCACATTGTTCCATGATCAGATCCATCTTCTTGCTGTAAAAATATTTTTTCTGTTTCTTGCTGTAACTATCCACCAACAGTTCATCTATGGTAACACCTAGTGCATCTGCGATCAGCTTAAGTGCTGGCAGCGAAACGCTTACTGAAGCCGTCTCCACATTTGACATATGACTTAATGAAATATCTGCCATCTCGGCAAGTTGTTCCTGTGTTATATTTTCTTTTTTACGATATTCTTTAATTTTCGCTCCCAGAGCTTTATAATTAATGGGCTTCATAGCTCTCCACACTCCTTATATACTCTGATTTTATTATGAATCATTTTTTCAAATAACCGCCTGTGGCAATAGTTTCTATTGTAATGGACCGCTGGCCTTATTTCTGTTATGATAAAACCAACTAATTTATTGTTATCATTTATAAATAGGAGGTTTTTATGCATCTATTCATGAAATTTATTTTAGCACCTGTTCTTTTTGTTCTATCTGTTTTTGTGATCATACAAACTTATAGAAAATATAAGATCAAACATCTTTTGAAAAAATGGGAAAAGAAATATCACCCATTTCCATTGAAAAAGGAAGCCTGAGATTTAGGCTTCCTTTTTTTGATATGATGATTTGTTTGTATATTATTGAAAACATTTCATCTTTTTATTTCTTAACACTATGCTTCTGCACTAAAGCATGCAGAAGATTGTATTGATTAAATTCAGATCTCGCTCATGATCCTCTGCGTGATCTCATTCGCTTTTTCATAAATGTGAGCCGCATCTGTTCCAATAAAGAATTCGCCATCTTCATACAGAATCTTTCCTGCGACCATTGTCATCTTGACATTCTGCTTACTTCCACTGTATACCAGATTCTTTCTGATATTGTGGATTGGCTGCATATTTGGCTGATGCAGGTCGATCATTATAAGATCTGCCTGCTTTCCTTTGACTAACACATCACAGTCTGAAAGATTCATTGCTTTTGCACCGCCTGTTGTTGCCATCTTTAATACCTCTGCTGCATCAACTGCACTCGCATCATTTTCCCGGTATTTGGCAAGTGCTGTGACAAGAAACATCTCGCGAAACATATCAAGACAGTTATTGCTTGCAGGTCCATCCGTTCCGATCGCCAGATCAATATTTCGTTTTAACATCTCCTCGATCGGAGCGATCCCGCTTGCTAATTTTAGATTCGAGGCTGGGTTGGTGATCACAGAAATCTGATGTCTCTTTACGACATCAAGATCTTCTTCGCTCATATGAACACAGTGGTACAACCCTCCTCCATATTCAAACAGCCCTAGCTGTTCCATATATACCGTTGGTGTCATACCTGTTCTCTCGACGCACTGTACCACTTCTGAGGCACTTTCTGAGTTGTGGGTATAGATAGGTGCATGGTACTTCTTAGAAAGCTCTGAGATGCCTTCTAAGATTTCTCTCTTGGTTGTGTATTCTGCATGGAACCCCAGTTCATAACTGGTAAGTCCATCTTCTTTATGGTACTTCTCATACCAATTCTCTACTTCTTTCACAGACTGGGTAAAATCATTCACTGCTCCAATAACAGTCGTCCGAAAACCACAATCCTCAGATGCCTGGATCATCGTATCTGGTGTCAGATACATATCCGCATTGGCGGTGATCCCGCTTGTTAAATATTCCATGATGGCAAGTTTGGATAAATGATAGATATCATCCGGTGTTAACTTGGCTTCATATGGGAACACCTGATCATTTAACCAGGAAAGCAACGGCATATCATCTGCATGAGATCTTAAAAATGTCATCGCGGAATGTGTATGGGCATTCTTAAATCCAGGCATGATCAGATT
>JAHZAT010000010.1:0-3009 GCA_019423795.1 Clostridiales bacterium | reverse complement strand
ATCGCCTCACAGGCAGTACTCATTCCAACCGCATCTGCACCGATGGCTTTACACATCCTGATTTCTGCCGGGGATTCAAAATTAGGGCCTGGAAGCTGGATATAAGTTCCTTCTTTAAGATCGATCTGCAGATGATCCGCACTTTTTCTGATCACTTCTTGTAATTCTTCATCATAAATATGACTCATATCCGGAAATCTTTCTCCAAATTCTTCGATATTCGGCCCCATTAATGGAGATGGTACAAAACTTGCGATCTGATCCGTGATCATCATAAAGTCACCCGCTTCAAATCCACGATGAATCCCACCGGATGCATTTGTCAAAAACAAGATCTCTGCTCCCATCATCTTCATCAGTCGAATCGGCAGTACAACATCACTCATGGAATATCCTTCATAATAGTGAACTCGTCCTTCCATGATCATTACTGGAATATCTTCTACGTAACCAAGTACAAATCTTCCTTTATGTCCCTGTACTGTAGAAACTGGAAATCCTTTGATCTCATGGTAATCGATCACAGCCTCAATCTTGATCTTCTCCGCATAATCTCCAAGACCGGAACCTAAGACCAATGCGATCTGTGGTTTAAACTCTGTCATTTGATTTACTTGTTTATAACATTCTTTTACTTTATCATATATTTTATTCATATTATCGATCTCCTTCCTGCCAGTTCTTTTTCTTACATTATGACACATTTTTGTACAAAATGAAATGCATTCCACACACATCCTATTGTTTACAAAAATTATAGTTCCCATTTCTTGCTTTCCATTCATTTGCAAGTTATACTTAAAGAAACCCCAATTTCCCTACAACAAGGAGTACTAATATGAAGTTAGCAATCGTTGATGATAATAAATTAGAACAGGAGCTCATTTTCAACACTCTCCGTACTTATGAACATGAAAGAAACATCTCCCTTGATATTTCTTCTTATAGTGATGGTAATTCTTTTTTGAATACCTTTGTTCCTGGAGATTTTGATCTGATCTTTATGGATATTTATCTAAATGAACTGAACGGGATCGATATTGTACGCAAGATCCGTCAGATGGATTCCAAAGTGATGATCGTATTCTTAACAACAAGTAAAGAATACATTTTTGAAGCTGCCCCTTTTCATTTTTTTGATTATATTTTAAAGCCTTTTGTATCCACACAGATCTTTCATGTACTTGATGATGCTTTAGCGCTTCTTCCTGAGCAGGAAGCTGAATTATCTTTTGAATATCGTTCTTTTGATGTTCATTTTCCATTATCAAAGATTCAGTATATTTACTCAAATAATCATGAGGTGATCATTCATACAACGAATGGAACACATGCTTTCCGGCTTCCTTTTTATTCTGTCACAGATCATCTGGATGATTCAAGATTTCTTCAGTGCAACCGTGGAATCATGTTGAATATGGACTATATTAAGACGATGGAATCCGATTACTTCGAAATGACAGATTCAAAGTGTTTTCCGATCAAAACGAAAGGACGCAAGCAAATCCGAGAGCAATATATCAAATACCAGTTTTTGAAACTTGAGGAGGCATGATCTTTTATGACTTTTTATGATATTTTTACATATTTATGTACATTTACAATCATCATTCCACTGGCAGTTTTTTGCCTGTTTCCAGTAATCGATCATCTAAAGACTCCGATCCGCCATCTGCTGATCAAGATCAGCCTTGTTTTTGTATGCTATTTTGTTCTGTTGATCATTCCGTATATGATCTTTCAACAGGATCTGGGCAATATTCTTGTATTCCTTGCTGTGCCTGTGTTCTTTTATCTATTTCAAAAAGAAACGAACCTGATGCTTCCTGCATCTCTCTTTGTTATGCTGACTGCATGTTGTCTTGGTTCTCTTTCTTATGTTATCTATCATACATTCGGTGTCATCTTTCATCCACATGGACAAAGTACAGAATTTTATCCAGAATCCATGATCGCACAACTGATCTTTCTGGTTTTCGCCGATATCATCTTATATAAACCTGCCAGAAAATATCTCGGCTGGATGGTTACGAATTTCCACAATGCCTTTGTCTGGCGGATTGCGTGTATTTTCCCATGCTGTTTTACTTTTCTCGTTTTTACTTATATTCCACACAATTATTATGATATTTATACCTATCATGATCTACATGTTTACTTTTCCATGATGCTCACTTTACTGGTCTTTGTATTTCTTTTATATGTCTTATTTTATACTATCATCCACAGTTATGTAGAAAATCAGTACATATTGGAAGAACAAAAGATTCTGGAGATTCAGGCAAAAGAATACTCCCAGCTTTCCCAACATGTACAGGAGACAAGAGAAATCCGCCATGATTTTCGTCATCAGATCACTGTTATCTCTGGATTGTTAAATCAAGGAAATTATGAAGAATTAAAGGAGTATCTGTCCCAATATGAATCATCTATTTCTTTACAGACTAAGATCTACTGCCGTCAGCCCGCTGTAAATGCCATTTTATCGCATTATGATCTTTTATGTGCACAAGATAAGATCAAATCAAAATTTGCCGTTGATTTCCCAACGCTCTCTCCAATCTCTTCCGTTGATTTTTGTATTGTTCTTGGAAATCTTTTAGAAAATGCTTACCTTGAATGTAAGACATTACAGAAGTATGAGAAATTCATCCATCTCAAAGCCAGACAGACATCTCCTGGTGCTTTTGTTCTGCTCATCGAGAACCCTTATGAGCATGAGATCAAAAAAACAGACAGTGGCTTCTTCTTATCCTCTCGCCGCAAAAACTGCGTCGGTACAGGTCTTAAATCAGTCACTGCCATATGTAAAAAATACGATGGCCATCTGTCTATTAAGACTGATAACCACCGCTTTAAAGTCAAGATGTTTTTACAATGTTAATTCTATTGATTAAGCTAATTTTTCTTTTGCTACGTCAACTAAAGCTTTGAATGCTTCTGGTTCGCTGATCGCCATCTCAGATAACATTTTTCTGTTGATGTCAACACCAGCTAATTTTAATCCGT
>JAHZAT010000001.1 GCA_019423795.1 Clostridiales bacterium | reverse complement strand
CTGACGATACAAAAATTTATTATTTTTTATTGTCCTCTTGACAGGGAGCACACCATCTTGCAGCGATTTTTTATTTTTACTCATAAGTTTCTCCTTTCATTGTATAAAAAAATACAGATAGTGGCAAGCACTGTTAGATAAGAAAATAAATTAATTGATACATAAACTCATGATATGATAAATATTTGATTGGGAAACAGACGAAAGAAGAAATCTCAACATACTGTAAAATATTTACATGGAATATATTAACAATTATAAATATAAATGTCAATACAAAAAGATAGACAATTAATTACGTACCAGATATACTAAAAATATCTTTTGAATAAAGATATGAAAAAGAGGGAGAGGAGGGAAAATATGCAAGCAATCAAAAAACAATGGTTCACATTACTCCTAATGATCATTCAGGCAGTTATAATCATCTTTATACAGCCAGAGATAGGATCTGTAAGTTTATGTAACCTTATGTTTATTGCAATTTTTGCAGAAGACGAGAGAAATGTATTCTTAAAACTTGCTTGGGAAGATAAGTTTTACTTTTATGTGCAATGCATTGTCATGTATTTGATGACGCTGATCTTTGGACTTATCCTTGCACTGGATCATGGTTCAGGATCTATTACAGTAACAACGAAGGCATTTAATGCATTGCAGATGATCAATATTATCCTAAGGTTTATTATGACATATGGACTGATCGCACAAGAAGAAGACCGAAGAAAATTATATTTTCACAGTGTGCTAATGTTGGTATTCTTTATTCTTACAGCAATTGCATATAGCTAGATTTTACATAAGATCATAAGGAGAGTGGAATGAAACAAAATAAAAAAACAGTCATGATCATTGGATGTATCATAACAATCTGTACATTCATAGCAGCAGTTTTGATCGGCTGGAATCATATGGTCAAGATCACAAAAGGACCAAAGAATGAAAAAGAGATCGGATATTATCAATGGAATCATGATCAAATGGATTCATTTTTAGATATTACAACATTTACATATCACGGAGACCGTTATGAGACAGCTGATGGCGGTGGAGATGGAGCCATGAGTTTTGGTTATCTGGAAGCTTCTATGAAAGGCAGAAAACCAGCATTTTGGCTGAAAGAAACGATGAATCAGACAGACAAAAAGATTGTCAAAACCATTTCTTGGTGGAAAGCTGCAGCAGAACCTGTCTATGCACTTTCATCAAACAGTGGCTGTGATATGGTCTTTCTTGATCCAAGTGATAAAGCCATGATGCAGACGGTATTTTGGAAAGTAAAAGACAGACAGAAGCTGGAAGCGTATTATACAAATTTTGATAATTACAATTTTAAACTTACAGAGTCCAAAACAAATGAACGAAAGACGATTTCATCAAAAGAAGCGAAACAGTATGCCAGATTGCAGCAGATTCGAAAAGATGCTCAAAATGTTAAAAAACAATATACCATTTATGGAGAAAGCAAAGATCATATCGCATATGTCGAATTTGATATCATGACAGTTGGTGGGAAACAATATCTAGGAAAAGACGAAGAGTGGTAGGAAAACTCAAGAAAAATTCTCAGAATGTCAAGGAAACCTTGACATTCTTTTTTAATTCGACTATAGTAGTCCTAGATAGGAACACGAGGTGAAAGTGATGGATAATGTAGAGCGTCTGATGGAGTTTGGACTCACAAGACATGAAGCCAGTCTTTACATTTTACTGACACTGGAAGGAAGCCTTAACGGATACGAGGCAGCCAAACAAAGCGGGATTTCAAGATCGAACGCTTACAATGCACTGGCAGGCTTGGTAGACAAAGGCGCAGCCTATATACAAGAGGAAGATACAGTTCGTTACACACCAGCAGCGATCGAAGAATTCTGCAGTAATAAGATCCGGCATCTGGAACAGAAGAAGACAGAGCTGATCGCGGAACTTCCGAGTAAACGCAAGAACGAAGGCGGATATCTGACGATCAAAGGCGAAGAACATATTTGCGATAAGATTATTGATATGCTGCTTTGTGCAGAAGAGCGTGCGTATATCTCTGTATACAATGAACGACTGGAGATGTTTCGGGAATACTTAGAGAAGATGGTAAGTGAAGGAAAGAAAGTCGTGATCATAACGAATGAACCATTTGATTTACAAGGAGCAACTGTTTATCTGACAGAATGTAAGAAAGAACAGATCCGATTGATCACGGATTCCAAAGACGTTTTAACAGGCGCGATTACAAATCGTTATGAAGCAACTAGCCTGTATTCCAGTAACAATAATCTGGTGGAAGTATTTAAAGATGCACTGGCCAATGAAATACAACTATTAAAAATGCAATAAATATACAAAAAGTATAAAAGAAAGGAACAAAACACCATGGCAAAAGTACCATTTGTAACAAAAGAACAGTTAGATGAGATCGTAAAGAAATACCCAACTCCATTTCATTTATATGATGAAAAAGGAATCCGTGAAACAGCAAGAGGATTATACAAAGCATTTTCATGGAATAAAGGATTTAAAGAATATTTTGCAGTAAAAGCAACACCAAACCCAACAATCTTAAAGATCTTAAGAGAAGAAGGATGCGGAACAGACTGCTCATCTTTAACAGAACTTATGATGTCAGATCGTTGTGGATTCGATGGAAGCGAAATCATGTTCTCTTCTAACGACACACCAGCAGAAGAATTCATCCTTGCAAAACAGTTAGGTGCAACGATCAACTTAGATGACATTACACATATCGAATTCTTAAAAGAATGTGCCGGAATCCCAGAAAAGATTTCCTGCCGTTACAATCCAGGTGGAGTTTTCGCATTAGGAACAGATATCATGGATAACCCAGGAGATGCAAAATACGGAATGACAACAGAACAGATCTTTGAAGCTTTCAAACAGTTAAAAGAGCTCGGTGTCAAAGAATTCGGAATCCATTCTTTCCTTGCAAGTAACACAGTTACAAATGAATACTATCCAACACTTGCAAAACAGTTATTTGAATTAGCAGTTAAATTAAAAGAAGAAGTTGGAGTTCATATCGGATTTATCAACTTATCTGGTGGAGTCGGAATCCCTTACCTTCCAGATCAGGAAGGTAATGACATCGCTGTCATTGGTGAAGGTGTACACAAAGTATATGACGAAGTATTAGTACCAGCCGGAATGGGAGATGTGAAGATCTTTACCGAACTTGGACGTTACATGCTTGCACCAAACGGACATTTAGTAACAAAAGCAATCCATGAAAAACATACACATAAAGAATACATTGGTGTTGATGCATGTGCAGTCAACTTAATGAGACCTGCAATGTATGGGGCGTACCATCACATCACAGTTATGGGTAAAGAAAACGAACCAGCAGATCATGTATATGATATCACAGGATCTCTTTGTGAAAATAACGATAAATTTGCGATCGACCGTAAATTACCAAAGATCGACATGGGAGATCTGTTAGTGATTCATGATACAGGAGCACACGGATTTGCAATGGGATATAACTATAATGGTAAATTAAAATCTGCAGAAATCTTATTAAAAGAGGATGGAACAACAGAAATGATCCGTCGTGCAGAAACACCAGAAGATTATTTTGCAACGATCAAAGGATTTAATTTCTAAGAAAAATTAACAGATCAATATGAGATGTTCCAAAGCAGGGCAAGTATAGGAAATTCTATACTTGCCTTTTTCATATATTACGAGTAAATTATATACAAGAAACAAAATGATACACGGCAAAACAGCATTTCAAAAGACGAAAGGCATTTATAGACAGGAGAAATCACATGAATTTATTTGACATCGTAGGACCAGTGATGGTCGGACCGTCGAGCTCTCATACAGCAGGTGCTGTAAGGATCGGACAGGTATCAAGGCACCTGCTCGGAGAATCGGTAAAAGAAGCTAAAATACTATTACATGGATCATTTCTTGCAACAGGAAAAGGACATGGTACAGACAAAGCATTAGTGGCAGGATTACTTGGCATGGCAGCCGATGACATTCGGATTCCAGATAGTTTTGACATTGCAAAAGAATCAGGAGTGAAATTTGAGATTGGAAAGATTCAATTAAAAAATGCACATCCAAACAGCGTAAAATTATTACTTGTCGGAGAATCAGGAAGAAATCTTGAGATTGTAGCCTGTTCCTTAGGCGGTGGACGAATTAAGATCTGCACGATTGATGGACTGGAAGCAAACTTTAGCGGGGAGTATACAACATTAGTCGTACACAATGACGACCAGCCAGGACATGTAGCAGAAGTAACATCAATGCTTGCTCATAAATCGGTTAATATCGCAACGATGCAATTATACCGTGATCACAGAGGTGGAAGTGCAGTCATGGTCATTGAATGTGACAAAGAAATACCAGAAGAAGGTCTGAACTTTTTGGAACGTTTGGAAGGAATCCAGAAAGTTACATATCTTGCTAAGATGAAGGAGGACTAGAGTATGGGATTTGCATCCGTAGAAGAGATAGAAACAAGAGCAAAGGAACAGGAATGTCAATTATGGGAAACAATTTTACATGATGATATGACAGAACGACAGGTAGACCGCCTAGAGTCTATCGGGAAAATGAGCAGTATGTATCTTGCAATGAAAGAAGCCAATGAAAGTTACGATAAAGACTTAAAGTCACAAAGCGGTCTTTCTGGCGGCGACGGTGAAAAGATGATGGAAGAGGTTAGAAAAATGCAGAATCTGACCGGTGAATTTGTCGGGACCGTCATGGCAAATGCTTTAAAAATGGGCGAATCAAATGCCTGTATGAAACGTATCGTAGCAGCACCGACAGCCGGAGCATGTGGGGTGCTTCCAGCAGTATTGATCACATATGAACAATTTCATAAAGTACCAGAAGCAAAGATGCTAGAAGGAATGTATATTGCGGCAGGAGTCGGACAAGTTATTGCAGAACGTGCCTGTATCGCAGGGGCACAAGGAGGATGTCAGGCAGAGATCGGTTCTGCCTCCTGTATGGCAGCAACAGCTATTACGTACATTCGTGGCGGTAGCACAAAGCAGATCTTTGATGCAGGAGCATTTGCCTTGAAATCATTATTGGGATTGGTATGTGATCCATTAGGTGGTTTGGTAGAAGTACCATGTATCAAGAGAAATGTCATTGGATCTGTCAATGCGATCACAGCCTCAGATATGGCAATGGCAGGCATTGAAAGCAAGGTTCCATTGGATGAAGTGATCGATGCAATGGCAGAAGTCGGAGACCTCTTGCCATGTTCTTTAAAGGAAACCAGTCAGGCAGGTCTTGCCCAGACAGAAACAGGCAAAAAATACATGCCGGAATCATAAAATATTTGTAAGTAAAGGAAGGAAAGCAATGATAGAAGTATGTTGTGGAAGCTTCGAAGATGCCATGATGGCAAGCGAATGCGGAATCAAAAGAGTAGAATTAAACAGTGCATTAAGTTTAGGTGGATTAACACCATCTTTAGGAAGCTTGATCATGATCAAACAATACAGCGATATTGAGATCGTATCTATGGTAAGAGCCAGAGCAGGGGGATTCTGCTATACAAATTACCAGTATGAACAGATGCTTGAGAATCTTAAGCTACTATTAGCATATGGGACAGATGGAGTATCTTTCGGTTTCTTAAATGAAGACCGAACAATCGATAAGAACCGTTGTCAGGAATTCTTGGAAAATGTAAAAAATGAAGGACGCAAAGCAACATTCCATAGAGCATTTGACTGCACAAGAGATCCATATGAGGCAATCGAAACACTGATCGATCTAGGATTTGATCGATTACTGACAAGTGGACAGGAAGCAACCGCAGAAGAAGGAATTCATCTGTTAGCAGATCTTCAGAAAAAATATGGGAACCAGATCGAGATCATCGCAGGATGTGGAGTCAACGAAAACAACGCCCAGAAGATCATAGACAAAACGGGAATCAAACAATTACACAGCACATGCAGAGGCTGGGGAGTCGATGCGACTGGAATGGGAGAGAGAGTATCATTCCAGGTATCCGATGAAGATGGAGATCGGTACCGAAGTGTTTCTGTAGATAGAATAAAGAAATTTGTTCAGATCTGTGGATAAATTTTAATTTGCATAACGGAAATGTATCGAGTATTCATAAAAACATAAAAAAAGATAGAGGTACGAAAAACGAATTCCATTGACGGATTTTTTGCAAAACGCTGATCCGCCAACACTCCTGCACAACTCACTGCGTTCAAACAGTGCCCGTGTTGGCTGCGATTTTGCAAAAAATCCTATGGAATTCTATCATTTCGTACCTCTATCTTTTTTTATGTTTTTATGAATACCTGAAGACATTCTCGTATAAAATTAAGAATTTTCAAACGGAAGGGTGTGTATGTTAGACGTTATTGGTTTTCAATTTATGTAGTTGCACACAGATCTTTATTATACTCCGAAACATCTCAATAAATCGGTGTTGTAGAAGGTCTTTTACCTTCTGTTAATAAATACAAAAATTATTAACTAGTATCGTACAACATACACACTGTATATTGGTTTGAATCACGTAAATTATTTGAATATTATAAAAAGAGCTCATGTGTCGGCAACCGTACGGACACGTCTGCACTTAGTGAGTGGATGGTCGTTAGACCATTCAGGAACTTAGTACAGCTACGTGGGAGTCCGAACGCGAGTGGGTTGCTGACACATGAGCTCTTTTTATAATATTCCACCAATAATTTCCGTCTTCAAACTAAAACTTGACAAATTATCTCAAAGGACTATAATATATTTTAAATAAATAAACTTCACCGAAATTCGTTGAAGAGAACAACGCTGTTTTTGAATCAAGTGTTTCAGAGAGTCTGCGGTTGGTGTGAGCAGATACATTTTCATGAACAGATATCATCTCTAAGATGCGGACTGAACATTACTTGACATTAATATTTTGAACCAGTAAGTCTCGCCGGAATCCTCCGTTATAAGGAAAGCGTATGATAGTACGTTAAGAGCTGTAATTTTATTGCAGAAATTGGGTGGTAACGCGGATTAGTTCGTCCCTTTTCAGGATTTTTCTGAGAAGGGGCTTTTTTATTGCATAGAAAATTTCGATGAAATAAAAAGTCCTCTGAGCAGGATTCTTTCTTGATTTATAGCGAAGGGCGGTGAGGAATATCAGGAGGTAACATAATATGAAACAACTACAAAAACTAAGCAAATTTTTATCAGACTACACATCTATCGTTGTCATCGCGATCGCAGTCATTACATTTTTGCTGCCATCGTTGATGGGGTGGGTGAATTTTCAATTATTCACGGATCCAGTAGCAAATAAATTCACGAGTCAGTCTATCATTATTGGTGTCATCATGTTCAGTATGGGATTGACACTGACAACAGAAGATTTCAAAATTCTTGCACAAAGACCATTTGATATCTGTATTGGTGCGATCGCTCAGTATCTGATCATGCCATTCCTGGCATTTGCAATTACAAAATTACTGAATCTGCCAGATGGAATCGCTCTTGGACTGATTCTTGTAGGATGCTGTCCTGGAGGAGTATCATCAAACATTATGTCCTATCTTTGCGGTGGAGATGTTGCATTTTCTGTTGGAATGACAACTGTATCTACAATCCTCTCTCCAGTGATGACACCACTGATGGTATCCTTTCTGGCAAGCGGAGCCAAGATCACAATTCATGGATTACCAATGTTTGTATCTATCATAGAAACGGTTATCGTACCAGTAGCGATCGGGTTTGCATTAAACTACGCATTAGGAAAAAATGAAGCATTCAAAGAAGTTCAGAAAGTCATGCCGGGTGTGGCAGTTCTTGGACTTGCATGTGTTGTTGGTGGAGTTATCTCATCACAGGGATCAAAATTCTTCCAGTCTGGAATCGTGATCTTTGTTGCAGTACTTTTACACAACGGTTTCGGATATTTCCTTGGATATTGTGCGGGAAAACTTACTGGAATGAACACAGCAAAGAAACGAACAATTTCTATCGAAGTTGGAATGCAGAATGCTGGATTAGCAACAAACCTTGCAACAACAACAGCCCAGTTCGCATCAACACCAGAATCAGCAATTATCTGTGCAGTATCTTGTGTATGGCACTCAATCTCTGGGACATTACTTGCAGGTATGTTTGCACAGTATGATAAGATAAAGAGTGGACATAAAGAAACTGCTACAGCAAAATAAATATTTTTATTAAATGAAAAAGAGACATCCTTTTACCTTTGGTTAATAAATACAAAAATTATTAACCAGTACCGTATGACATACACACTGTGTAGTGGTTTGAATGACGTAAATTATTTGAATATTATAAAAAGAGATCATATGTCGGCAACCGTACGGACACGTCTGCACTTAGCGAGTGGATGGTCGTTAGACCATTCAGGAGCTTAGTACAGCTACGTGGGAGTCCGAACGCAAGTGGGTTGCAGACATATGATCTCTTTTTATAATATTCCACCAATAATTTCCGTCTTCAAACTACAAATCAGAACTTTCCTTCTTTAAACGCCCGCATCATCTCATTCGTCAAACTAAAATCATTCGGTTGCAATTCAATTTCATCACGAGATTTCCACTCAGCAAGTTTCAATTCCGAAGCATCCATATGAATCTCTGTATCTCCATCTACCTCACAATAAAAACCAGCCAGCAGATCATCCACAACACCCCAAGGCTGAGATTTATAATATTGAATATTCTTCACACGAATACCAGCTTCTTCCATGACCTCTCGTGCAACAGTCTCTTCCAAAGTCTCACCAATCTCTGTAAATCCAGCAATTAATGCAAAAGGAGTGAATCCTTTGCGGTATTTTGTAAGCAGGATCTTATCACCATTTTTAACACCAACGATCACAGCAGGCACGATTCTTGGATAGATCAAGTGACCGCAAGATGGGCATTTTAAAGCACGTTCTGTGGAAGAATGAACGGTCTTGTGTCCACAGCATCCACAGAAACGGTTTGTGCGGTACCAGTTATAAAGATGTAAACCAGTGATCGCCGCAAATGTACGGTATTTTGGACCAATCTGTAAATTGCGAAGCTCACGTACGGTATTGAATTCGTAATCTTCAGGAATTTCTTCCGGAGCTTCATTTAATAAGAAGTAGTTGTCATCATCCACAGAGAAAAGATATGTAAGAGTTTCTTCTGTAACATGAGTGTCATTCACAAAATCACTCAATCTAGGGAATGATAAAAATAGATGTTCCTCATTTAAAAGAGTTGGTCTTGCAAGTTTCTTACCATCACCGGTATAGATCATTTCATCCAGAGAAAATAGATTTTCCTGCCCCATTTCTTCTAAGTCTTCTTTCTTTAATAAACGATGAAGAAGACCGTCCTGTGTAAAATATAAAATAATGCTGTCAGCATCTGGTTTTTGATCTGGATGATATTGATTGTTTAGTTTATGTGGATAAATATCTTGTATCATATGTAATAAAATTCCTCGTTTCCATTAAAATTCAAATAAAAAAAGCACTTTTATCATAACAGAATGAGGATGAAATGAACAGAAGAAAAATAAATAAAGACAAAAGATAAAAATAATGATATACTGATAAACGATTAAGCTATAAGATTAAAAAATAAATGGGGGGGGTATATAAGTGGAGATGAACAAACTATGTAGTTGTATTGTTCCATGTTTTAATGAAGAAAAAGTTATACCAATCTATTACGATGAAATGCAGAAAGTTATGAAGCAAGAAGAAAACATTGAATTTGAAATTATTTTTGTGGATGATGGAAGTAAAGATGGTACATTAGAGATTATGAGAAAATTAAGTGAGCAGGATCCTAAAGTACATTATATTTCATTTTCCAGAAATTTTGGAAAAGAAGCTGCTTTATATGCAGGGTTAGAACGTGCAAAAGGTGATTATGTTATTACCATGGATGTAGATCTTCAAGATCCACCATATTTAATTCCAAAGATGATTCGATGTATTGAAGAAGAAAACTATGATAGTGTGGCAACAAGAAGAGTGACAAGAGAAGGAGAACCTGTTATTCGTTCTTTTTTTGCAAGGCAATTTTATAAACTAATCAATAAGATTTCAGATTCAAATATAGTAGATGGAGCAAGGGATTTTCGTATGATGAAACGAAAGATGGTAGATGCTATTTTGACAATGCCAGAATATAACCGTTTTACAAAAGGAATCTTTGGATGGGTAGGATTTGAGACAAAATGGCTGGAATATAAGAATGTAGAACGTGCCGCGGGGGAGACGAAGTGGTCTTTTTGGAAGCTATTTCGTTATGCCTGTGAAGGAATTATGGCATTTTCAACAGCACCATTGATGGCAGTATCATTGATGGGTGTGTTTGTATGCATTTTTGCATTTTTATTTCTGATATTTGTAATCGTGAGAGCTGCAGTATTTGGAGATCCCGTTGCCGGATGGCCGTCATTAGTATGTATTATCAGTTTTTTAAGTGGTATTCAATTGTTAGGAATGGGAGTTGTTGGTATGTATCTATCTAAGACATATCTGGAAACAAAACATCGACCGATTTATATTGAAAAGGAAAGTCATTAATAATAATGAAAGAGGAATCGTTTAAATGAAATTAACTACAAAGAAACAGCTTATGGCAAGATATACGATCTTATTTGCAATTATAAGTCTGATTGTATTTTATCTATTCTACAAAAATGGAGTGACATTCATATGGGGAGCAAAGGGACAGGATGGATTATCACAACACATCAACGCGCTGATGTACTGGGGAGAATATATCCGCAATTTCTTCTTTAATATCATCCACGGACATTTCAGATTTCCAATGTGGGATATGAGCATTGGATTTGGAGCAGACATTCTAGGAACATTAAATTATTATGCGATCGGTGATCCACTCAATCTGATTTATGTATTTTCCAATAAGTCAAATATAGAATTATTGTATAACTTTATGCTTGTATTTCGTCTATATCTGGCGGGAGTAGCATTTATCGCATTTGGACATTATCTGAAAAAAGATGGAAATGGAATCTTAGCAGGAAGTATTGTGTATATTTTTAGCGGAACATTTTTTTCATTTGCGATACGTCATCCGTTTTTCCTAAATCCAATGATCTATCTTCCATTATTATTGATGGGAGTCGAGAAGATTTACAGAAAAGAAAAACCATATTTATTTATACTTATGGTAACGGTCGCAGCGATTAGTAATTTCTATTTTTTCTATATGCTGACAGTTGCGGCAGTGGTTTACGCACTGATCAGATTTCCAGAATATAAAGAAGCAGGATTTTTCAGAACTCTTGGAAGATTTAGCGGGTGGTATCTGCTTGGAATTGGTCTTTCTGCAGTAATCTTGTTGCCTGTATTAATCGCATTTTCAGGAAATGCGCGAACTACTTCGGATGTAAATTATTTTAGTATTTTCTTATATAAGAAATCATATTACAAACAAATATTCTTACAGTTTGCGGGTTTCCAGAAGATTTATAAAGGAACAAATCTAAACTATGCAGCTTTAGGATATTGTGCAATTATTGCACTGTTCCTGAAAAGGGATAAAAAGCGGTTTTCATACAAAGTAGCAGTGGTACTTGGTATTGTCAGTCTGTTATCACCAGTGTTCGCCTATATTTTGCATGGATTTTCTTATCCGATGAATCGATGGACATTTATACTGGCATTGATTGTTGGAATGACAGTCACAGAAATCTATCCAGATCTATTTGTACTGACGAGGATCCAGAAAACAGGAATTCTTGCAGGAGCCGTTTTTTACATAGTATTCGCACTTTCCTTAGGCGATAATATGGTAAAAGGGAAATATGAATTAGCAATACTTGCAGCTACAGTACTTGCATTGTTTGTACTTAATGAGTGTAAAATGTTTGGACAGGAGAAATATAAACATTTCATTTTGTATGCAGTATTGATCTTAACAGCAGGAACTTCTTCATATGTACAGTATTCTCCAAAATATGGAGAAACAATCTCAAATTATGTAAAATCCGGGCAGGCATATGAGATGTTGTGTGGAAAAGAAATGCGGTTGATACAGCCAGATAAATATAAGATACAAAATGGTGTGTATCGTGCAGAATCTCTGGATAACAAGGTAACAAACTGGAGTTTAAATGCGCATATTCCGGGAATTACGAATTATTATAGTGTGACAGATAAGAATGTCTCAGAGACTATGCAGGAATTCGGATTAAAATCTTATCAGTATAAGTTCAAATTCCGCAAACTTGATATGAGACAAGGTCTGATGGATTTATATGGAGTTCGTTATGTAATCTGCACCAAAGAAACAGGAGCTAAATTATTATCAGATTATCGGTTGTTAAGATCAAAAGATGGGATGCAGTTGTATGAAAATAAAAATGTATTTCCATTTGGATATACTTATGATGGATATTTGTCATCACAAACATATAAAACTTTGAACCCAGCACAGAAAGAACAAGCATTGCTTCAAAGTGCGATTCTGGAAGACGACAGCAAGAGTGCGGATAAACTAAAGAAGATGACAATCCCAGAGAACGTAACAAGTCATGTTGTTGGAGAAAATTATCGCATTCATAGTGAAAAAGAAAAGGAAAAAATTATTCAAATTAAGATTCCAAAACAATATATCAAGGCGAATTCTTATATTTATCTGCAAGGAGTCAGTACAGAAGCATTGGATGGAAAAAGCAGCAGACATGTATTAGGAGTTGGGATGAACAAAAGTAACTTCCAGCTTCTTTATGGAGGTAAACAGGTTCATTTATTTAATGCAGAGAAGAATTCCAGTTACGATATTGGGAAAAGAAATTATTTGGTCAAGATGAGCAGAGATGCAGTGAAAGATCGGGAAGATACATTGACATTAAAATTTAAGTTGAAAAGTGATTATTATATTGATCGGATTTCGATTCTTACAGTGGATCAACAGACAGAGATAAAACAGATTCAAAAGAGAAAAAAAGCAGATCATCTGACCAATATTTCATATGATGGAGGAAATCATTTTTCAGGAGATATCAAGGCATCTCAAAATGAGATACTTTGTATACCAATAACATATCACAAAGGTTGGAAAGCATATGACAATGGAAAGCAAGTGAAGAGTGAGCAGGTCAATGGAATGTTTGAAGGAATCTATTTAAACAAAGGAGATCATCATATTACATTAAAATATGAAACCCCAGGCCTTAAGATTGGCGCAGTTGTGTCGTTATTTAGTTTGATCATATTATTTATCATAAGTAAAAAGAAGAAATTTCAGTAATTAAGAAAAGCTTTTATTTACCAAAAAGAAAGGTAAATGAAAGCTTTTTTCTATAAAAGAGGAAACGGAATGTACAAAAATAAAAAATGACCAATGTTCAATAAATTATTGACTTTTATCAAGGAAGTGCATATAATAACCAATGATTCAAAGAGGTATGACCTCTATATAAGTAATAAAAATGCAAGGAAGGAGCAGCTGTGATCATGTTAAAACGAGAATGGCAGAAAATTTCAAAGAACCCCTGGATGATTATCATTTTGATCGCGATCATTACGATTCCTGCAATTTATACATCTGTATTCCTTGGTTCTATGTGGGATCCATACGGAGATGCAGATCAATTACCAGTAGCGGTAGTCAATCACGATAAGAAGGTAAATTACGAGGGAAAAACATTACAAGTAGGAGATGATCTGGTAAAGAATCTGAAAGATTCAGGATCACTGGATTTTCATTTTGTAAGTGACAAGAAAGCAGAGGAAGGATTGAAGAGTGGAGAATACTATATGATCATTTCCATTCCAGAAAATTTCTCAAAGAATGCAACAACATTAATGGATAAGAATCCAAAACAGATGAAACTGACATACAAGACAAACCCAGGTACGAACTATGTAGCATCCAAGATGGATGATAGTGCCATGGCGAAGATTGAGAAGTCAGTCAGAGAAAAAGTAACAGAAACTTATGTAAAGACCGTATTTGATCAGATCAAGACAGCCGGAAACGGTTTCCAGAAAGCAGCAGATGGATCTAAAAAGATCGAAAGCGGAGCGAAGAAGCTGAAAGCTGGAAATGATACGATCGAACAGAATTTAAAGAAATTAGCATCCAGCACATTAACATTCCAGAATGGAGCAAAATCACTTTCCGTAGGGCTAAAAACATATACAGCAGGTGTAGCCAAAGTTGACAGTGGAGCAAAATCTTTAAAATCAGGAACAAAGACATTGAAAAATGGAGTTGCAGCTCTGCAGACAGGAGCAACTCAGTTATCCAATGGCTCTAAATCCTTAAAATTAGGAATCTCCCAGTACACAAACGGAGTCAGCACAGCACAGGCTGGAAGCAAACAGCTTGCAGCGAATAATAAAGCATTAAATGCAGGTGTTGAGAAATTATCCAGTGGAAGTAAGGATTTAAAAGATGGAACTGGAACATTATCAGCAGGCCTTAAAAATCTGTTGGGTCAGACAAAAGAAACATCTAAGGGACTTGGAATTCAGCTAAAAGAAAATGCAGTGAAGAAAGATGGAATTATAAGCAAACGAAGCGATTTCGATACACAATTAGAAGCATTCAATACAAAATTAAATGAATTGAATCAAATGCTTTCTGCTGGATCAACCGCATCAGAGACATCAACACAGACAGCAGACAATGAAACAGCGAAGAAGGCAGCAAGCAGTGCAGCAAATGCAAAGTCAAGTGTATCTGATTTAAACAGCAAAGTAAGCAAGTTAAAAAATTCATCTGTACTTGATAAATTAAGCGAAGAAGATAAAAAAGCATTATTAGCTGAAATCGACGAGGTAGATAGCGCAGCATCTGATGTTGAAAATAATGTTGATGAAACATATACAAATGCACAGAAAGCGGCAGATACAAAAACAACAGCAAAAACACAGTCCGCAAGTAGTGAACAGCAACTTGCAACAGTGAAAGCATATGTTAGTTCTTTAGCAAAATCATCTAAGCAACTTGCAGAATCATCCCAGACACTTTCTGGATACGAAAAAGCGATGATGAATGGTCTGTATGAAGGCTTAAATAAAGTAAAAACAACATTAGACCGTCAGGGAACAACTCAGGATACAATGGGTATGATCCAGGCGTTGACTCAGTTATCAGAAGGTGCTACAAAAGTACAGACAGGAATGACAACCTTAGAATCTGGAATCAACGACAGCACAAGCGGATTAAAGATTGGAATTGCCAACTACACAGCAGGAGTTGAAAGTCTGAACACAGGACTTACAACGTTAACAAACAATTCCAAAGCATTAAATAGCGGAGCAACTCAGCTGAATAGTGGAATTGGTCAGGTAAGCTCAAAACTTCCAACATTTAAGTCAGGAACAGCAAAACTTTACAAAGGAACAAAAACACTGAAATCAGGAACAGCAACCTTAGTTGCTAACAACAATACATTAAACAGTGGAGCCGGACAGTTAGCATCTGGAGCTGGACAGATCGCAAGTGGATCAAGTCAGTTAGCAGCAGGATCTACAACTCTTGGAAATGGAATCGGAACACTTCAGAGTGGAAGCAAGACATTAAAAGATTCCTTACAAAAAGGAGCAGATCAGGTTAACAGCATTAAGGCAACCAAGAAGACAAACAAAATGTTTGCAGCACCAGTAAAAGCTAAGAATGTAGAATATTCACACGTTGATAACAACGGTCACGCAATGGCACCATATATGATGTCCGTTGGATTATTCGTAGCATGTATGGCATTTACATTAATGTATCCTTTAATGGAGAAAAACGAAGAAGTCAAGAGTGGACTTCAGTGGTGGTTAAGCAAAGTCACAGTCATGGCAGCAGTATCCATTGCACAGGCAGTGATCATGGTTGCAGTTTTAATGGGAATCAATGGACTCGAACCACATTACGTAGGAAAAACATTTGGAATGGCCGTCTTAGCATCCATGGCATTTATGTCATTGATCTGCTTTGGTGAGATGTTATTAAACCGTGTCGGAAGTTACGTCATGTTAGTATTCATGGTCGTACAGTTAGGTGCAGCCGGAGGAACATATCCACTGGATATGGCACCACACTTCTACACAGTATTACACAAATATATGCCATTCAGCTATACAGTACACGCATTCCGTCACACACTATCCATGGATGGACAGATCGGACAGGATATTGCAGTATTTGTTGGAATCTTAGTTGTGTCAACATTAGCAACGATCATCTTCTACCGTTTCAGAATGAAGAAACAGGTTGGAGGAACATTGGAACCTAATGGAGCGCCACAGCATTAGATATAAAAATAATTAAATAAAAACTCTAATGAACAAAAGACTAGGACAGTCAGTTTTGGATTGTATAGATATACATCTTCCAAAACTGACTGTCCTAGTCTTTTTATTGTTGTTGTATGCATGAAAAATGTGTATAAAATGTGAATAAATACATTGAATAAAGATTAATGCAGGAGTATAATTAAAAAAGTATAGTAATTGTAAATAGGGATAATAAGTTAATAGGGAGCTTTCACTTATGAAGAAGACTAAGATTCCACGGAAAAAAGTACGTGGAAAGAAAGCAACTGTAACGATTAAAATTAAATAATCTCAAAATGCGCTAAAAGAGTGATAAAATTGATCACTCTTTTATGCATTCTACACAAAAAAGTGTTATAATAAACAAAGCAATATGCAGATTCAAACATGAAGAAAAGGAGGACGAATTTCATGCAAAAAGGATGGAAAGTATTCAGCCACTTAAATGGAAAGAGCAGAAAGAAACTGTTAGCATGTCTGCTCAGTATATCCATGATACCGGTCAACGGATTTACGGTAATGGCGGCAACAGCAGATCAGGGGAATCAGGCAACGGTGACACAGGAAGGTGCAACCACACCAACAGTTACAA